>DAOVUO010000080.1 GCA_030632545.1 Bacteroidales bacterium | reverse complement strand
CTATTGCAAAGCTTAATCAAAAAGTATTTAAAGCAAATCATCCATTTTTCTTTGTAATTGTTGATAATAAAAGCAATAGTATTTTGTTTATGGGACGTATGGCGCAACCATAAATTAGATTTTATTTATTTTAACTTAAAATTTAGCACTCGAAACTTAAAGCTTAACTGCCTTCCCCGAACATCGGGGAAGTATTAAAATCATGCATTTCGTTTTATTACAAAATTCCATAGCGACTTAGATCCCTGATTCTATACCTTATATCCTGTATGGGCTGATCTGCTGAATGCGATGCTCTTATAACTATGTTTTCGTATTTATGATAGCACATAAAATTTTTTATTAAGCAATAGATAATTTTATTTCTGTTTATGAAATAAATAAATATTATTCTGTTTTTAGAATAGCAGCAAATTTGATTTTGCAGTTAATTTAAATTAACTTTGGCCTTAGTTTTGCCTTTATATTCTTGATTTTGAACATTTATTTGATAACTAATACAATTTACACTCATATTTTGAATAAAGTTTGTAAATTGGTGCAAAATTAAATATAGTAAATGAAGAAAATTGTGTAAGTTAAATTTGGATAATTCTTAAATGAGAAAATTAATATTTTTACTACTTCTTACATTTCCTTTACTTGCAATTGCTCAAGAGCCAATTCGTATAACTCAAGATGGCGATTTTTATGATGTTGCTTTTATGGTAAAATATAAGCGCAAAATTAACGAAAAAATATATGTTCAAATAGGATCTAAGCATGTTGATTCTTTATATAATAAAACTATGATTTATGAATCTTTTCGTAGTTTTAGAAATAATGATTCTTTGGAATTGATTATTACGTTTAAAGAAAAAGTTGGTGTTATAAATCAGAAAGTAGAAAATGTAAATACAGAGACAATAGTTCCAGTTAATAAAAACTTACTTACGGATAGGGAGTTGGCAAATCAGGAAGTTTTTACAGATATACCCACAACCGCAAATAATAATGTAGTTGCTCTCGAGTTAGAATTAAATGATACAACCGTCTTTTATAATAATGTTCAGAACATGCAAAAGGTTCAAGCTCTAACATTATATAGCGATAATGGTGTTATTCCAAATTGTGTTGGTGAGCTAACAAATTTGCAAATGTTGATTGTAGGACAGCATAAGAATCTTAAAATTCCAGAGAGTATCGGAAATCTAAAACATTTAAAGAGCCTTTCTATTGGTTATGGTACAGCTAGTTCGTTACCAAATAGCATGGGAAACCTTAAAGCTTTGGAAGAAATTACTATAAATGAAAATGAAGGAATACAGAGTTTACCTGAGAATATAGGTGAATTAAAAAATTTGCAAATAGCTGATTTTGCATATAATGGACTAACAGAAATTCCAACTGCTGTTTACCAATGGAAGAATTTAAAAATACTAATTCTTGTAGGTAATAAGCTAACAAGTATTCCAAATGGAATTAGCGAATTAGTTAATTTGGAAGCTCTATACTTAGATGAAAATCAATTAGAAAATTTACCCTCTGATATTGGGAAATTAAAAAAGCTCAAAATTTTAAGTTTAACAAGTAATAGCATAAGAAGCCTTCCTAAAGAAATTGAAAATCTTACTAATTTGGAAGTTCTTATGTTGAATGACAATAAAATAGAGCAAATTCCTAAAGGGATAAATAAGCTTGCCAAGCTAAGAGTTTTATATGTTCAGAATAATAGATTAGAAACTATTCCTTCTAATATTGCAAAGTTAGAAAAGCTTGAAGAGCTTTATTTATCAAATAATATGATAATTGAACTACCTTTACAGATGACAAAAATGCATAGCTTGAAAACGCTTACTATCACTGGAAATAGAATGACCTATATTCCTCAATTTCCTAAAACTGTAAGTGTTGGTGGCGATTATTAAACACCATAAAAAAATACAAATTTGATTATTCAGAAAGTAAATAAGTATTTAATTTTGGTTGCTATTATGGTTTTAGCTTATAGCTCTTTGGCTCAAAACTTATTAGTTAGTGGTAAACTTTTTGAGAATAAAAAGCTATCTGAAGGTGTTAAAATTCAGCTTATTCAAAATAGTTTATTAAAAGATAGCACATACAGTACAGCTACAGGTTATTTTGAGATTTCAGTACCATTTAATGGGCTGTATTTACTGCGTTTAACTAAATATGGTTATGTTCCTAAAAATCTTGAAATTGATACAAAAATAGGCTCAATATATAGTCGTCAGACATTTTATCAGGAAATTTTTTTGAATTTTGAAAAAGCTCCATTTGGTTTAGATTTAAGTGATTTAGACACAGCAATGGCACGTATATATTTTTCAGAAAAATCGACACGTTTTGTTTACGACGAAAGTTATTTTATTTCCAAGGCAGTTTACGATAATTTGTTGATGAAAAAAGTAAAAGCGCAGGAAAATACAATAGCTAGAATTCAGGACGAGCTAGATAGTTTGAGTCCGGCTGCAAGAAAAGCACTTGGATTAGATGCAAAAGAATATGAAATGCGAAGGCGTGTTAATGCTTGGGAATCAAAAGCTAAGTCAGAATATTATACAGCCAATAAGGTTGCAAAAGATATTATTAAAATAGCTCAATTACGTGCAAAAAATATCTATTCAAAGTCCTATGATTCTATTCAAATCAGAACGAGATATAGGGATACTTCTACTATAGATGGTCAGCAAAAGTATTTGTCTGAGCAAAAGTATTTGTTGGAGATACAAAGACTGAATGTGATAACCAGAGAAGATAGTTTAAGGTTATTTGAGAAGGAAGCCGAACTCGCAAAACAACAATTAGTTTTAATAGAAGCACAAAGTGAGCTAGAAATAAAACAAAGTTTACTGTCATTACAACAGGAGAAACTTAAAAACAGAAATAGATTAATTATTTTTATTGTTATTTTTCTGTTTTTTTTAGTCTTAGTTTTGTTTATTATTATTAATGTAAATAAGCAGCGCAAAAAACTTAATAAGCAACTTTTAGCAGCCAATAAAGAGCTTGAACGACTAAATGTTGCAGTTAGTCAGACGCAAAATGGAATTGTTATCTGCAATACTTTGGGTGAAATTATTTGGTATAATCAAGGTTTTGTCAGAATGCTTGGATATTCAGATAATGAGTTTAAAAAAATAATATCTTCAAATTTCCTCGAATTTTTTGAAAATCAATATCTATCAGAGGCTTTTAGTAATAATTCTTTAACTGAGTTTACAACGTCATTTCAATTATTGAATGGTGCTGAAAAATGGCTGAGAGTAGTTGCAACGCCAGTTAACTCGTACAATGATACTGATTCAAGTTTAAATAGTTTTATTGTTATAATTTCTAATGTTACAGAGTTAAAAAATGCTCAGCACGAAATAGAAGTTCAAGCTAACCGTCTGGAAATACAAAATAGTAAGATTACTGACAGTATTAGATATGCAAAGAAAATCCAAAATGCCATTCTTTTTCCTATGGATAGAATTGCACCGCGTTTTGATATTTTTTCAGTATTTATGCCAAAAGATATAGTTTCAGGCGATTTTTATTATTACAAAAGTATATCAGAAAATAAGTATGTATTTGCTGCGGCAGATTGTACTGGACATGGTGTTCCTGGTGCATTTATGAGCTTGTTAAGTTACGAAAAATTAGATAAAATTTTTGCACAGCAAGAAAAGATAGATCCAGCAAAAGCATTAACACAGCTTGATAATGAAATTACAGAATTATTGGCTACAAATAAAAGTGATACAGAAGATGGCCTTGAAATTGCACTTATATATGTTGAAGATTTAGGCGATAAGTTTAAAGTCGTTTTTAGTGGGGCAAATAGACCAATGCTGTTATTTAATTTGGCTGACAAAAAGCTTGAAATGATAAAAGGTGATAAGAAAGGAATTGGTGGGAAAGATTATTATTATTTAGATGAAACTTTTAAAAATCAATTTTTTTATATAACTTTCGAAACGAGAATATATTTGTACTCGGACGGTTTAATTGATTTACGAGGAAATGGAAATAATCGTTTTGGGACAAATAATTTTTTACAATTGGTGAAAAAAATTGGACATTTGAATGCAGAAATGCAGAAAAATGAAATTGAAAATACTATATTTGCATTAATCAACGAAACAGAGCAAAGAGATGACATAACTTTGATTTCTGTAAAACTAAATACTGAATGGAGCAAGAACATTTAAAAAGTGAATTATACAAGCTTTTTGAGTTATACAAAATTTTGAGTGAAAATATATTAATTTCATATAGAGGACCGCTTGATAAGAAGGTTTTAAATTTACTCGGAAATAATGTGAAAAGTTTACTTCACGATAAGCCCATAATAGCTAAAAAGCTTTTTAAAATTTTCGTTGAATTAGCGCAAAATATTGCGTTATATTCTGCCGAGAAACAGCTAGCATTTGATAAAGAAATGCAGGGTGCAGGCATTATTTTAGTAAAGGATTTAGGCAGTGCTTATGAATTCATTGCAGGTAATTATATTAAAAACAATGATTTAAGAAAATTTTTAGACAAGAGTTCTCGTATAAATTCATTGGAGAAAGATGATTTAAGAAAATTTAAGCGAGAGCAACTTTTACTTCCAGATGGCGAAAGTGGTGGAGCAAATATAGGGTTGGTTCAGGCAGTGTTGCTTTCCGATCATCCTTTACAAGTTCACGTTGAAGCTTTCGATGATCACATGTCTTTTTTAGTTATTGGTGTAAACATTAGCAAAAGTTTTGAAGATGGAAAATATTGATATAAAGGGGTTTAAAGATGACTTTTTTATCCCAACAGTAAATTTTAGTGCAGATACAGGAGTGTGTGAAATTTCTGGTGAATCTTATCTTGAAGAAACAATCGAGTTTTATAACCCTTTGATTAAGTGGTTAGAGGAATATACAAATAGTGGAGAATATAATAAGTTAACTTTTAATTTTAAGCTTACGTACTATAATACAAGTTCTTCAAAAAGGATTGTTGATATTCTTCTTATACTTAGATCTTTTGAAGAGAGCAAGCAAGATCTTACCGTGAATTGGTATTACGAAGAAGATGATTTAGATATTGTTGAAGAAGTTGAAGATTTTATGAAAATTTCGAAATTAAATATAAATTTACTTCTTTTTTAAAAGTTGAAATGAATTTAAAAAGCTATTCTAGCTAGAATAGCTTTTTTTATGCCTAAAAAGTTTGTATCTTAGAGTAAAAATATGAAAATATGAACTGCTAGTGATGATATATAACTACTAGGGCGTAGATTTTGTATGGTATTCGCTTAAGTCACAAATTTTAAGTAAAGTCCAATTAGATGAACGAATCTATATTAAAAGCATTGATGCAACTTTTTGCAATTGTTGCAACAGTCAATATAAACGGTGTATCGTCTGTAGCAAGAGCAATTGTTGCAAATTTTTTACGTCGTCATATAAATAAGAAACAAGTTGAAGATTATATAATATTATTTGACGAATTTATAGAAAAACATAAGCCGAAGCAAAGGAAATCTGATGACAATAAAATAAGAAAGCGTACATCTTCTAACTCAGTAAAAGTTCTAATGATTTGTCATGATATAAATGAAACTTTAGAGCAAAAGGAAAAATTTTTCGTGTTATTTTACCTTCTTGAGTTTGTAATGGAAGATCATGAAGCGTCGGATAAGGAAATGGAATTCATTTCTACAGTTGCTGATGTTTTTAATATAAGTATTGAGGAGTATAAATTAGCAAAAGCACTAGTTTATGGTGATATGGATTTTTTAAAATCTAACGAAAATACTCTAATAGTTAATTCTGTAAGTGATAAAGATTTTAAAGAGCTAAGCAAGGAAAAAATAAGTATTAAGCATTTCCAAAGAGAAGGTATTGATAAGGAGTTGTATTTGGTTTATTTTCAGAGTATTGCGCTCTTTATACTCAAATATATTGGCGAGCAAGAGATTTTTTTAAATGGTCATTTGTTAAAGCCTAAACGAACACAAGTTTTTGATTCGGGAAGTATAATTAAAAGCTCATTTTTTAATCCAATTTATCAAAGTGATGTATTAGCTAAATTTAGACATGGTGATAATATAGCCGATCTTGTTTTTAATACACATGATGTTGAATTCAAATTTCCAAACAGTGAAAATGGACTTCATACCTTTAATTTTTCAGCGGAGTCTGGCCAATTAATTGGTATAATGGGTGGAAGTGGAGTAGGGAAGTCCACTTTATTAAATATTCTTAATGGAAATATTCGTCCACAAAAAGGAAACGTTACTATAAACAGTCTTGATTTATACGAAGATAATGATAAACTTGAAGGTGTTATAGGTTTTGTTCCTCAGGATGATTTATTAATTGAAGAACTTACTGTTTTTGAAAATCTTTATTATAACACCAAACTGTGCTTTAATAATTATACCGAAGAACAAATTTTAGAGGCAGTTGACGATACACTTGGCGATTTAGATTTATTAGAAATCAAAGGGTTAAAAGTAGGCGATTCACTTAATAAATTTATTAGTGGTGGTCAGCGAAAACGTTTAAATATAGCATTAGAATTAATCCGCGAGCCTCTAGTTCTTTTTGTTGATGAGCCTACATCTGGATTATCTTCAACAGATTCCGAAATTGCAATGTTTTTATTAAAAGAGCTAGCAATTAAAGGAAAATTAGTTATCGTAAATATACATCAACCGTCGTCGGGTATTTATAAGCTTTTTGATAAAATGCTTATATTGGATAAAGGCGGACGGCCTATTTACCAAGGAAACCCATTGGATGCATTGGTTTATTTTAAAACACAAGCTAATCACCTGAAACCAGATGAGGCAGAGTGTGACTCATGCGGAAATGTAAATCCTGAGTTAGTTTTAGAGATTGTGGAATCTAAAATTGTTAATGAGTATGGAAAGTTTACTCGTCAGCGTAAAATTTCGCCTGAGGATTGGTATCAAATGTATCGGCAGAAACTAGAATCAAAATTAGAGCGTAAAGAGACAGAGGAAGCACTACCGCCAAATTCGTTTAAAATTCCTGGTGTAATAAAGCAATTTAAGATATTTAGTATTAGGAATTTAATTTCCAAGTTAACTAATAGGCAATATATTCTAATTAATTTACTCGAAGCACCTATTTTAGCCTTTATTTTAGCCTATTTTACTAAATATTTAAAAGGAACTGTTGACGATCCTTCCAAATATTTATTTAGTGCTAACGAAAATATGCCTGCTTATCTTTTTATGGCAGTATTAGTTTCGCTATTTATTGGTTTATCAGTAAGTGCAGAGGAAATAATTAAAGAACGCCGAATTTTACAAAGAGAATCATTTTTAAATTTGAGTAGAATTGCATTTATTAATTCTAAAATTGTTTATTTGTTTGCCCTGTCAGCTTTTCAGAGTTTTAGTTTTGTATTAGTTGGAAATTGGATGCTTGAAATACAGGGACTTAATTGGGAGTATTTCTTTATATTGTTCACAACCGCAGCATTCTCTAATATGGTGGGGCTAAATATTTCATCAGCACTAAATTCTGTTGTTACTATATATATTTTAATTCCTTTTATTCTTGTTCCACAAATATTATTGAGTGGTACAGTTGTTAATTTTAATAAATTGCACGCTAGCCTAACCAGCCAGTATTTTGTGCCACTTGTTGGCGACTTAATGACATCGAGGTGGGCTTATGAGGCATTGGCTGTAACCCAGTTTAAAAACAATAATTACGAACGTTACTTTTTTGATGTAGAAGAGCGTATCAGTAATTACAGTTTTAGAACAGGTTTTGTTATTCCTAAATTAGAATCTATTATCACACAGCAAGAAAAGGGGCTAAGTGGTAAAATTGATAGTTTGATTTATGAGAAGAATTTTAATTTACTTAAAGTGGAACTTCAAAAGCTTGTGAATTTTGCGAATGCACCCACATGCAAATATGTTGATAAATTAAATACGCAAGATTTTGATATGAAAACTGCTGAGAATTTGCGTGAGTATTTGAATAAATTTAAGCGATATTTGAAAAAAGTACAATCAAAAGCGATATTTGAGAAAGATTCTATTTATAAGTCTTTGGTTGAGAAATTTGGGGGAGCTGAGCAAGTAGTGGCGTTTAAACTTGCTAATCATAATGAGAATATTGAAAATATTGTGCTTGCTAATAGCGAACTAACAAAAATATTAGAGCATGAGGGAGAATTATTGCAGCGAAAAGATCCAGTATTTACAGCACCTTATTCAAATTATGGTAGAGCCCATTTTTATGCGTCAACTAAACGATTAGGCGATTATTCTGTATCAACTTTTGTATTTAATAATAGTCTTGTTTGGTTAGCCTCTTTGTTTTTGTATTTAACCTTAATTAATAATACTTTACGAAAAGTTATTGAATCTAATTGGTTGAAACGATTTATACAATCAAGGCAAAAATAAGCTGGGTTTATGTTGCATTCGTTAATCATTAGGCACGGCATTTATGCCGTGCAAACAAATGCGGTAAATCAATTGGCTTTAGCCAAAACTATTATATGTTTTTGCTTCAAAGCTATGAGCTGCAATCTGTTGTTTGTTTTTTTACCGCCGCATAAATGCTGTGGCTAATTAGTCTAAGAGTAGCTAAAGTTTAGCGTAAAACGATCTAAAAACTACGTTTTTTTAATTGTAAACTTTTGTATTGCTATATACAGTTCTAATTTCGGCTCGCTTAATTAATTGAATCTGTCGGAGCTGATATGCTGAATGAGATGTTCTTGTAACTATGTTT
>DAOVUO010000348.1 GCA_030632545.1 Bacteroidales bacterium | reverse complement strand
ATAGCTGTAATTACTGGTGCTTCTGGTGATGGCAAATCGTCGTTAGTTTATGCTGGGGTTATACCAAATGCGCGAGCAGGTTTTTTTCGTGCTCAGTTTAGTAATTGGCATATTTGCGATTTTCGTCCCGAACGTTCGCCATTAGACAATTTGTCGAAAGTTATTGCTGAAAATCTGGAGCTTGATTATGATTTTGTGAGAACTGAGCTTGATTATGGTTTTTCATCATTAGTTGATCTTTATAAGCAGTCGAAATTTTGGCCTGGTGAAAACCAAGAAGCAAACAAAGGGACTAATCTATTTATATTGGCCGATCAATTTGAAGAGTTTTTTACAAATTCGGAGAACTATTCTAATGGAAGGCCTTCTAACGAAGCTTATACAACTGTAAATTTGTTGTTAGAGACAGCAAAAATTGCATTGGCCGAAAATTTACCTATATATGTAGTTTTTACAATGCGCTCAGATTATATTAGTCAGAGTGTGTCGTTTAAAGGTTTACCTGAGACAATTGGTTTTTCGCAGTTTTTTGTCCCAAGATTAAAAAGACATGAGCTGCAAACGGTAATTGAAGATCCTGCAAAACTAGCTGCTGGTAAAGTTTCACCACGTTTAACACAAGTTTTAATAAACGAGCTTCCCGAAGGTTTTGACCAATTGCCACTTTTGCAACATGCGCTTAATCGCTTATGGAAACAGGCTGATAATGGAAGTGAAGAGCTTGATTTTATTCACCTTGCTAAGATTGGTGGTTTTGATGCTGATTTATTAGAAAAGGCTGATAAGGAAGAGTTTGATGTCTATTTTAATCAGTTAAATGAAAAAAGCAAGGCTTATTACAATAATCCAATATTTACTAATATACTAAATTTTCATGCTAATTTACTATACGATAGCTCAGTAGATTATGCAAAATCTTTGAGTTGGCTTAAGAATAAACCTACTTATGAGGATGTTCAGCTCATATTGCGTACAGCCTTTAAATCGTTAACAAAAATAGACCAAGGAAGGGCGGTAAGAAATAGATCTGAATTACTTGAGATTACAAAAATCATTAATAAAAAAACGATAGATTACGAAATGGTGTGTGCTGTTTTGAATGTTTATCGTTTGCCTGATAGTACATTTGTTAGACCATTTATTGAAAAAGATGATATTGAAACAGAAATTCTTCCTGGTGATGAGGTTTTGGATATAACCCATGAGTCACTTATTAGAAATTGGCAATTATTGCATAAATGGGGACAGGAAGAGCTTAATTATCTTTCTGATTACGAGGATTTAAAGGTTCAGCTAAATAGATGGAAAGATAATAATCGACAAAAAGCGTATTTATTAAACATTGGTACATTAACCTACTTTGAAAATTGGTATAATGATGCTCAACCAAATGAATATTGGATAGCTAAGAACGAAAATTGGCTTTTACCAATTACAGAAAAGCGAGAAAAGGCCAAAATCGTTTTTAAAGAAATTATTGACTTTTTAGAAAAAAGTAAGAAATATATTCAAAGAATTGCTGCTGCTAAAAAAAGGCTGCGATTAATATTACTTATTGGAGCTATAGCAGCCATAGTAGTTCTTTCTGGCTTATCTATATGGGCGTTAAGCGAAAAAGCTTTTTCGCAAAAACAAGAGGCAATTGCTGCAAATCAAACACAAATTGCACTTACAGAGAAAGAGAAAGCACAAAATGCTCAAAAACTCGCCGAAGAACAGCGGCTTATTGCTCAAAAAAATGCACAAGAGGCTTTATGGGCAAAGCAAATGTCGGATAGCGCAAGGCAAGTGGCAATTAGAGCAATGGCAATAGCTGATGAACAAAGAATACTTGCGGAAACGTCGGCTCAAAATGCTTTGGAACAGAAAAATTTGGCCGATGCAGAAAGAAAAGTGGCCGAAAAGCAAAAAATAATTGCCGAAACTCAAAGGAAAAAGGCAGTGTCGGCAAGTGATAGTGCACAAAAATTATCTTATCTGGCTTTAGCTCAATCTCTTGCGTATAAGGTGAAAAATAATTTTAACGATATTCAACTTAATCTTTTAGTCGCATATCAAGCCTATTTATTTAATAAAAATTCAGGTGGCTTTGAATTTGATCCAGTAATTTTTGAAGGACTAAAATATGCGTCTGAGCTTGATACTGTAAATCAAAGTGAGGATTTTGAATTGAATGAAAGTATTTTAACCTTAAAAGTATTAGATGAAAATAGATTGTTAATTCTATACACAAATGGCGATGTAGTAGAGTTAGACGCAAAACATAAAGAAGTAAGAAAATCTAATTTATTAGAGAAAAAAGATGTAGCAATTAATGCCGGTTTTATTCTAAACGACTCCTTACTTATTTTGTCTTTTGATAATTATGTGAATCGTATGAATGATATAAATAATCAGCAATCATACAATATTTCTTATCATAAAAAACATATTAGAGCAGCTGCCTACATTCCTGCATATAAAGCTGTACTTACAGGTGGAAGAGATAATATTTTGGCTTACTCTACAATCACCAAAAACAAACTAAAACTAAAAGTATCTAAAAAACTTGAGGATGGAATAAGAACAATATCATTTTCCAATGAGCAAAATGAAGCATGGCTTGGTTTGCATAATGGTGCAGTATATACTTATAATATATTGTCGGATAAACTCGAAAAAGTTACGCTTTTTAAAAATGCGCGTGTAAATAGTATTTTGCTGATGGATAAATTAGGTTATGCTGTAATTGGTCTTTCTAATGGCCATTTAATTTTTATCAATAAAGAGAATAAAATGATTGAAAATGACCTGTTTGTTAGTTATGGCGAAATAAATGCGTTAAGTACCGATCCAAAAGAGGAGACTTTAGCATTGTCATTGGCTGACAATAGTGTAAGAGTTTATCAAACTGGGGCTTTCAATGAAAAACCTATTATTATAAGTGGAAAATACAAGCATATTGATGATATTGCAATTAAATCAAATGGACAAATATTGATTTTAGATGCAGGCAAAGAGATAAAATATTATTACCTTACACCAAATGACTATGCTAAATATGTTAAGCAAAGTTTAAAAAGAAATTTTTCTGAAAAAGAGTGGAATCAGATAGTTGGAAAAAATGTTCCGTATGAAAAAACAATTAATTGATTGAAAATTTGCTATACACACAAAAAGATTAAATAATTCGCATGTTTGCGGCTAATTTTTATAACAGATGAAAAGTTTATCAATAATATTCCTATTATTACTAGCATTTTTGTTTACGGGCAGTGCCTTTGGACAAGATTTGCGAGAAAATGATATTCGTGAAGCTACAAATTATTTCAAGGAAGGTAGACTTGATGATGTTATTAGTATTCTTAGTAGTCGAAATATTGAATCGGCAGATAAAATAATGCAGGCGCAAGCTTATAAACTGCTTTCTTCGGCCTATTACGAAATAGATGAGCTAGAAAAAGGCGATACTGCACTAGTTTTTTTCCTAAGCTTACAGCCTCTTTACCAGATTGATAACGCTAACGATCCAGAAGTATTTATTCGGGCATTGCAGCGATTTAAGGTTTCCCCTAAATTAAATTTTAATTTAAAATTTGGTTTAAATGCCACTAACGCATTGGTTTATCAACAAAATATTATATCAGAAAATGTCAACTATAGTAATCCTTACGAAAGCAAACTTGGTTTTAACATGTATTTTGGTATAGAAAGATTGTTATTTTACAATTTTTATTTCAATCTAGGCATTGATGTTCAGAGCATGGGTTATAAGAGAGTTCTGGACTATGAAAATAGACCATCAACAGTAATTTGTGAATTGCAGGATCAAATGATTAGAGTTGGGCTGCCAATTGGATTATCTTATAAAACTAATTTTAGGAATTTTTCCGTAATGGCAGGTGGAGCTGGAAGCT
>DAOVUO010000533.1 GCA_030632545.1 Bacteroidales bacterium | reverse complement strand
TTAGCGATAGTGGAAAACTTGATAAAAACCTTAAAATTAAAGCTGAAACTATTCCTAATTGGACAAATGAAATAAAAACCAAAACACAACCAGCTTTAATTCCCAATATTGAAATAATTGAACTTGCAGATAATAAGATTGTTGTAATTTCAATTGCTGAATTTCCTATAAAGCCAGTTTCTTGTAGAGGGAAATATTTTAAACGTGTAAAAAACTCAAATCATCAATTAAGTATAACTGAAATATCTAATTTACACTTAAAAACTTTCAATAATAGTTGGGATAACTATTTTACTAACGATTATTCCTTAGACGATATATCCATCAAAAAAGTAGAAAGTTTTATTGCAAATGCAAATAAATACAGAGTAAATAGTATAAATGATGAAGCTTTAGATGTTTTAAGAAAGTTTGAATTAATTAGAGAGTCAAGTATTTCGAATGCTTGTTTTTTGCTTTTTGCAAAGAGCGATGTTTTTTCGGCAACCATTGATTTAGGACATTTTTCTTCGTCAACACTCATAAAAGATGCGATTACAATTCGTAGTGACTTATTTTCGGAGGTAGAAAAAACGCTCGAATTTATAATAAAACACATTAATAAAGAGTACATTATTAGTGGAAATATACAGCGCGAAGAGCGTTGGCAATATCCATTAGATGCTTTACGAGAAATAGTTATAAATATGATAATCCATAGAGATTATATGCATCATGGCGACTCTTCCATTAAAATATTCAAGAATCGTATTGAATTTTATAATACTGGACATTTGCCTGAAAATATAAGTATAGAGCAATTACTTAAAGGTGATTATAGTTCCGATGCACGAAACAAAAAAATTGCAGCAATATTCAAAGAAGCTGGCGTTATTGAAAAATATGGCTCGGGCATAAAACGAATTATAGATGCATTTAAAGCTTCTGATTTAGAAGAGCCTATATTTGAGAATTTTCAAAGTGGTTTTAGAGTTACAGTATTTAATAATGAAACTGATGTCACAGAAGATGTCACAGAAAATAGAGAAATATTAATTTTGAAATTAATACAACAAAACAACAAAATATCAACAACAGAGATGGCGAAAATATTAAATGTTGTAAGAAGAACAATAGCACGTGATTTGGACAGTATGCGTGAAAAAAATGAAATTAGACGAATAGGAAGCGATAAAGGCGGATATTGGCAAATTATTGAATAAAATACTTAAAACCGAATTATGTCGAACACCGTAATAAAACTTGAAAATATAGGCAAGCAATGCTGATTATGAACAGTTGCTAGCGGTACAAAATGCAGGAAAAGAAACATTTTAATCTAAAATAGATTGAAAATGACAAAGATTGAAAAACAATAAATAATAACAGTTTTACTTGTATCTTGTACTCAAAAGTTGAAAGAAATAGTATATAAAGAGCATAAATTTCATAAGAAATGCGTATTTTTATTATCTGATTTAGACTTACTTAATTAAGTGAATCCTGACAGTGCTGATATGCTGAATGAGATGTTCTTGTAACTATGTTTGCGGATTTATGGTATTACAATAAGCACTTTTATATATCGAGAAATTAATAAAATTGAAAAAATGTGTTTTTAAAATCTAATTATGTCGAACACGGTAATAAAACTCGAAAATATAGGCAAGCAATATCGGCTAGGTACAGTTGGTAGTGGTACTTTGCGTGGCGACATACAAGGCTGGTGGGCAAAAATGCGTGGCAAAGAAAACCCCAATTTAGTTATCGGACAAGAAAATAAACTTGACACAATTGATGGAGAATACGTTTGGGCTTTACGTGATATTAACTTAGAGGTAAAACAAGGCGAAATTTTGGGAATTATTGGCAAAAATGGTGCTGGAAAATCCACTTTGTTAAAGCTATTGTCTCGTGTAACTTCGCCAACTACCGGCCAAATAAAGGTAAAAGGACGAATTGCAAGCTTATTGGAAGTAGGTACTGGTTTCCATGGCGAACTTACAGGTCGTGAAAATATTTTTATTAACGGTGCTATTTTGGGCATGACCAAGCACGAAATCCGCCGAAAATTTGACGAAATTGTGGATTTTGCTGGCGTGGCAAAATACATTGATACTCCAGTAAAACGATACTCTTCGGGTATGTATGTGCGTTTGGCATTTGCTGTGGCTGCTCACCTTGAACCCGAAATTCTTATTGTTGACGAAGTTTTAGCCGTAGGCGATGCCGAATTCCAGAAAAAAGCCATTGGCAAAATGCAGGATATTAGCTCAGGGGGT
>DAOVUO010000119.1 GCA_030632545.1 Bacteroidales bacterium | reverse complement strand
CTAGGTCTTGTTTCGGTATCAAAACCTAAAACGGGTGAGTTATTAAGTACTAAACATGCCTCTTCAACTTGTTCAATAGTATCTACTACAAACACTGTACCTTCAAAAGCTTTATTTTCAAGCTCTGCTAACTCTTCTTTAGTTATATCTTCTTTATACATTTACGTTATCCTTATATTTGAAAGAAAAGTAATTTAGTCAAATATTCATAAACAATTTTAATCCTCTGGTTTCTGAAAATCCAGAAATTGTTGTTTAAGATTTTCCTTTTCCTCAGGAGTAGCCGTTTTTTCCTCATGCATATATGAATTATACTTCAAATTATGAAACCCACTCATTATAGCAAGGATTCGAGGCCCCCAATACATTTCAAAATTATTTTTACACTCCCAAAGGGAATCATTTATTGCTTCATAAGCACCTATTTGATAATTTGTTGTTGTGTTTTTCAAGTCCTGATAGATATCAGCAATTCCTTCTGAAAAAGAGATTTCTTCACCCTGATCTTGGACAATATTTTTAGGCAAAAACAAATCGATATACAAATCGTCTTCCCCTAATTTTACAGCCACCTGATTACCTATTAATTCCCAGTCTATTTCACCAACAAACTTTTCGGGGCTTCCATCGTAAAGCTTCTCAAATACTGGTAAAATTGAAGTTTTTAAATAAATTAATGAACCAATTTTCAAACTCTGCTCAACAAATATTTCTTTAGTATAATCAGTAATATTCTCTAAGAATGAACAAAACTGATTAGCAACTGTAATAAACTCAACTACTTCCTTTGAATAAATTAATTCCCCAATATCTTGCTCCATTTTAATTTAATTTTTCTGTCAACCAATTTTCTGCCTCTTCCATAGTGTAAAAAAATTTAAAAGGAATACCAAACTTTTTTGTAAAATTTAAAATATTATTCAAATAATATTTTTTAAATACATTACCCTCAAATACAACTGCCCCTTTTAATAATCCAGCCTCCAAAGCCCTAGGAAGTGCACTATCTTGAAACCATTTTCTGTCTTCAGGGCCAACAATGCGCTGTTCTCTTACATCGGAAATATAAAAATGCACTTTATTTTTAGCTGCAATATCCAAGGCCATTAAAAAAGTATCCCTATATTCTTTGCTTGTTTGACTACCTTTCCATATTACTTTAATCATTAGACTGTCAGGGTCGTATGTGCCTAGTGCATAATTCTCGTCAATAAATGTAAGTTTCATAATTTGCCTTTTGCTGCCAAATTAATAAAAGTTTTCACTCATTTAAAATAAAAGTAAAAATCATCACTATTTTAGTTCACTAATCTCATTTATACTATAACAATAGTTCGCTAAATGTTTGTAAGACATTGAATGACAGTTATTTTGCAAAATAAATTTATTAAGTATAACTGCTAGACATTCAGAGCAACTACTAGATATTCAACATCTTAACTTAAAACTTAACGAATTAGTATAAGAACTTGACTTTAAAAAAGCATTTTCGTAATTTTATACCATAAATAATTATTTACATTGCTCAAATTTGCTTGTTTCAAAAAAAATAATCAATATGAAAACTATATTAACTCTATTAATTAGCGCATTATCTGTTTTTTCACAAGCCCAAAACCTACCAGTTCTATTTAACGACAATTTTAATTCAACTAACGAGGGATGGAGTGTATACGATAATGAAAATGCTTCTTGTAAAATATCCAGTGGTTACTACTACCTAAAAAATAAAACTGGAAAATACATATACCGTTTCTACAATAATAAATACTTAGCACCTGACAAAGATTTTGAAATTTCGGCAAAACTTAAACAAATTTCAGGTGAGGAAAATTATGGTTATGGCTTAATTTGGCATACTGAAAGCTGGCGAAATGGTTATGCCTTTGTCATTAGCTCTACTGGATATTTTAGAATATACAGTTACGAAAAAGAAGTTTTTAATAAAATTAAAGGATGGACAGATAGCGAATATATAAACTCAAAAGGAAAAAACAATGAATTAAAAGTAGTTAAAAAAGGGAATAAATTCACATTTCACATTAATAATAATCAAGTGTTTGAAACTTATAATTTAAATGCTCATGGGTTTTCGCAGGGTTTTATTTTAAGTTCAAAAATGATGATTGTTGTCGACGAAATTAGTATAAAGCAAGAATCAACATCGTTAAATATCGTAAATGGAATAAAGCCAGGTTTAAAACGTGTGAATTTAGGAACAAATATCAATACAAAATATTCAGAAATTGCACCAATAATTAGTGCTGATGGAAAAACACTCTTTTTTGGCAGAACTTATCTTGATTTAGCGGCATATCCAGATTCTACAAATTATGATATTTATTATAGTACAAAACTATCAAATAATAAATGGACAAAAGCACAAAAAATGCCTTGGCCAATTAATAATGAGGGTGATAATTTAGTAATATCAGTTTCACCAGACGGAAATACGCTACTGCTAGAAGGTCTGTACACAAAAAATGGACGGTATATTAGTGACGAAGGAATTTCGATTTCACACAAAACTAAGTCAGGCTGGGAAATTCCAACGCAAGTTATTATAGAAGATTACTATAATTTAGATATTTATGAAACTTACTGCCCATCACCAGACGGGAACGTGCTAGTTATGAGCGTGGAACGAAAAAACACAAAAGGGGAAAAAGATATGTATGTAAGTTTTAGAAAAGCAAACGGTACATATACAAAACCCAAAAACATGGGCGATGTAATAAATACTTTTACTGGTGAAGGCACACCTTTTATCGCTCCCGATGGAAAAACCATGTATATGTACAGCGAAGGCCGTCCAGGCTTTGGTAGCGCAGACATTTACGTAACAAAGCGATTAGATGAAACTTGGCTCAATTGGAGTAAGCCCAAAAACCTTGGTGAGCCAGTAAATTCATCTGATTGGGATACATATTACACGGTTTCGGCAAAAGGCGATTTTGCGTATTTAATATCAACTGCAAACTCTATTGGCGGAGGTGATGTATTTAGCATTCAACTTGCTGAAGAAGCAAAACCAGAACCTGTTGTACTTATTTCGGGTAAAGTTCTAAATGCAAAAACAAATAAACCAATAGGTGCAAATATTGATTATGAAGATTTAAGTACAGGTGAAAAATTGGGAATTGCACGCTCTAATCCTACAACTGGAGAATATACAATTGTTCTGCCTTATGGTAAAAATTATGGTGCTAGAGCTTATGCAGCTAAATTCGTTTCCGTGAACGAAAACTTTGACTTCTCACAAATATCTGAATATCAAGAAATAAACAAAAATTTATATCTTAGTCCAATAGAAATAGGGCAACTAGTTAAAATGAATAATGTATTTTTTGTGCAAGGGGAAGCTGTTTTAACTAAAGCCTCATTTCCTGAACTTGACAGGCTAGTAGAGCTAATGGAAAAAAATCCACTTATGGAAATTCGCCTTGAGGGTCACACTGAATCTGGAGGAAAGCGAAATCAGAATTTATTAAAACAACTTTCGGAAGATAGAGTAAAAGCAGTTAAACATTACTTGGTTGAGCATTCAATAAAATCTGATAGAATTAGCGGAATTGGCTACGGAGGCAGCAAACCTATAGTTACTGGCGAACTTGACCAAACAGAAAATAGGCGTGTAGAATTTGTTATCACAAAAAATTAATATCAGCAAATATCTAAAAATTAAGTATTCATCATTACTTTAAAATAGCCTATCTTTGTAATTCTTCTACAAAGTTAGTTTATGATTCGTCCAAAAATAAAAGAATTACTAAAAAGCAAAGTATTATTACTTGATGGTGCAATGGGCACAATGATTCAGCGATATAATCTTACAGAAAAAGATTTTAGATCTGATAGATTTGCAAATTTTCATACTGATTTAAAAGGAAATAACGACCTATTGTGTATTACTCAGCCGAAAATTATTGGCGAAATTCATGCACAATACCTTGAAGCAGGTGCAGATATTATTGAAACAAATACTTTTAACGGAACAAGTATTTCTATGGCTGATTATCAGTTGGAAGACCTTGTTTACGAAATAAATAAAGCAGGTGCAGAAATAGCTGCAAAAGAAGCTCTAAAGTATTCAACTCCGGAAAAACCTCGTTATGTTGCAGGTTCAATGGGGCCTACTAACAAAACAGCCTCTTTATCACCTGATGTAGCTCGCCCAGGATTCAGAAACATCAGTTTTAATGAGCTCAAAAATGCTTATTACGAGCAAGCAAAAGGATTATTAGATGGAGGCGTAGATATCTTTCTAGTAGAAACTGTTTTTGACACACTAAATGCTAAAGCAGCATTAATGGCCATTAACGAACTAATGAAACCACTTGAACGTAAAATTCCAGTAATGCTTAGTGGAACAATTGCTGACAAAAGTGGACGAATTTTAAGTGGGCAAACTCTGGAGGCCTTTTTACATTCTGTATCTCATGTTGATTTGCTTACAATTGGCCTCAATTGTGCATTTGGCGCACATGAACTTAGACCTTATGTGGAAGAATTAGCAGAAAAATCACCTTTTTATATAAGTGCCCATCCAAACGCAGGTTTACCAAACGAACTAGGCGAATACGATGAAACGCCTGAAGAAATGGCCAATCAGTTAAAAGATTATGTCGACAATAGATATGTAAACATTATTGGTGGATGTTGTGGAACTACGCCCGACCATATTCGTGCATTTGCAAAATTAACAGAAACAGCACATGTTCATCAAATAAAACATCAAAAAACAACAACTTCGCTGAGTGGGTTAGAAACTTTAAATATTACAAGCGATAAAAATTTTATAAATATTGGTGAACGAACCAATGTTGCTGGTTCTATGAAATTTGCTCGTTTAATTAGAGCAGAGGAGTTTGAAAAGGCCATGGAAGTGGCAAGGCATCAGGTGGAAAATGGAGCTCAAATCATAGATGTATGCATGGATGATGCAATGTTGGATGCGCCAAAAGTGATGGTAGAATTTCTTAATTATTTAATGTCAGATCCCGATATTGCACGTATTCCAATTATGGTTGACTCCTCAAAATGGGACGTAATTGAACCTGCATTGCAGTGTTTACAAGGTAAGGCAATTGTAAATTCAATCAGCTTAAAAGAAGGCGAAAAGCAATTTTTAGAGCAAGCAACAAAAATAAGAGAATATGGTGCAGCGGCAGTTGTTATGGCTTTTGACGAAAATGGACAAGCTACGAGCTTTGACGAAAAAATAAGAATTGCACAAAAAGCTTACGATTTACTTACTCAAAAAATAAATTTTCCGCCGCAAGACATTATTTTTGATGTCAATATCCTTACAATTGGAACAGGAATAGAAGAGCACAACAATTATGCACTTGACTTTATTAATGCGGTTAAATGGATAAAAGCTAATCTTCCGCATGCAAAAACAAGTGGCGGAATCAGCAATTTATCATTCTCTTTTAGAGGAAATAATTTATTGCGAGAAGCCATGCACAGCGCATTTCTGTATCATGCAATAAAAGCAGGTTTAGATATGGGAATAGTAAATGCTGGCATGCTGCAAATTTATACTGATATTGAACCAGAGCTCCTAAATTTAGTAGAAGATTTAATTCTAAATAGAAATAATGAAGCTACAGAAAAATTATTAAAATACGCTCAAGAGCATTCAGGTGAAACAAAACAAGAAACAAAAACACAAGAATGGCGACTAAAAGGTGCTAATGAGCGATTAAAATATTCTCTTATAAAAGGAATTACAGAATTTATTGAAGAAGATTTAAAAGAAGCACAGAAAAATTTTAATCAATCGCTAGATATTATTGAAGGCCCATTAATGGATGGCATGAATGTGGTTGGCGATTTATTTGGCGAAGGTAAAATGTTTTTGCCACAAGTAGTTAAAGCCGCTCGTGTGATGAAAAAAGCGGTTGCATATTTATTACCTTTTGTCGAAGCAGAACGAAAAACAGACGAAGCAATTGCTGGTAAAGCAAAAATATTATTAGCCACAGTAAAAGGCGATGTTCATGATATTGGCAAAAACATTGTAGGCGTAGTGCTTTCATGCAATAATTACGATATTATTGACCTTGGAGTAATGGTTTCCGCCGAAAAAATTTTGGAAAAAGCGATTGAAAACAAAGTGGATATGATTGGCTTAAGTGGCTTAATTACACCATCGCTTGAAGAAATGACGCATGTGGCCAAAGAAATGCAACGACAAAATTTTAATATGCCACTATTAATTGGTGGTGCCACAACGAGTAAGCTACATACTGCTGTGAAAATTTCGCCAAACTACGATGGACCAATTATTCATGTAGTTGATGCATCACGAAGCGTTGGAGTTGTAAAACAATTACTTGACAAAAATAAATCAACAAATTATAAAAATCAACTCAAAAACGAATATCAGGAAATTAAACAAAAATATGCTCAGAAAAAAGCAATAAATTTTATTTCATTAGAAAAAGCTCAAGCAAATAAATTTAAAATTGATTGGGAAAAAGAGAAAATTCCTACACCAAATAAAACAGGATTTTTTACTTTTAATAATTTCTCAATAAAAGGACTAACGGAATATATTGATTGGACGTTTTTTTTCCATGCTTGGGATTTAAATGGAAAATACCCTAAAATATTTGAACATCCAGAAAAAGGAGAGGAAGCTAAACGATTATTTGCTGATGGTAAAAAAATGCTAGAGTTGATAATTGAGAAAAATATTTTGCAAGCAAATGGCATTATTGGTCTATTCCCTGCAAACTCTATTGGCGATGATATAGAAATTTACACCGATAAAAGCAAGACAGATGTTTTGACTCGCTTTCATTTTTTGAGACAACAAGTTGAAAAAAAGAATGACGGCAATTACAATTATTATTTAAGTCTGGCAGATTTTATCGCACCAAAAGAAAGTGGAAAAACTGATTATTTAGGCGGTTTTGCAGTTACAGCAGGAATTGGGGTTGAAAAATGGGTGAAACATTTTGAAGACCAAAATGATGATTATAATGCTATTATGCTCAAAATTATGGCAGATAGATTAGCCGAGGCAATGGCCGAAGTAGTCCACATAAAATTCCGTAAAGAAATTTGGGGATATGCGCCTGATGAAAATTTAAGTTTAGAAGATATTCTACGAGTTAAATACCAAGGCATTAGACCAGCAATAGGTTACCCTGCTTGCCCCGATCATCACGAAAAGCAAATTTTATTTGAATGGTTAAAAGCGGAAGAAAAAACGGAAATCAAGCTAACGGAAAGCTATATGATGTATCCTGGAGCGTCTGTAAGTGGCTGGATGTTT
>DAOVUO010000079.1 GCA_030632545.1 Bacteroidales bacterium | reverse complement strand
ATTGGATATAAATACACCATTTGCAGAATTTAGTCCAGCCTATTATAATGATTCCATTTTATTCGTCTCATCTCGTGATACATCCACACGAAAAAAAAGTGGTTGGACTGACCAAGCCTATTACAGTCTTTACGAAACACATATAGATAGTGCTGGTGAATTCTCCAAAGTAAATGAACTATCAGAATCATTTGGCACAAAATATCACGAAGGGCCAATGTCGTTTTATCCCCCCGACAGCATACTCTATTTTACTAGAAACAACCCTATTATGGGTAAAAAAGGGAAAAGCAATACAGATAAGCGAAATTTGCAAATTTTAACAGTTAAATATAAAAACGGACAATGGACAAATTTTACTGAATTAGATATAAATAATAAAGAATACTCCTGTGCGCATCCTACGCTTAGTGCAGATGGTCAAACACTTTATTTTGCATCAGATATGCCAAATGGAATTGGTGGAACAGATATTTATAAACTCGAAAAAGATAGTAGTGAATGGAGTGCGCCAATTAATTTGGGAAAAAAAATAAATTCCGAAGGAAACGAAATGTTTCCGTTCATTACAGATGATGAAACTCTCTTTTTTGCCTCAGATGGACACGAAGGTCTTGGTGGTTTAGATATTTTTTACTCCTCCAAAAATAATGACAAATTTGATAAAATCAGAAATATTGGATCACCTGTAAATAGTAGTAAAGATGATTTTGGATTGATTACCCAAGGAAATAAACGAATTGGATATTTTTCATCTAACAGAAATATTGGTAAAGACGATGATATATTTAGATTTGAATACCTTAGAAAACCCCCAATTGCGATTAATGACAGTTTTGTTATTGCAAAAAACACAATAGATATTCCTATAAATATTATTATAAACGATTCGGCTGGCGATTTACCAAATTTCTACATCCATTATGTAGACCCACTAAGCACAAATGGTAGTACGTTAAAATTAGATTCTAATGTAGTGACATATACCCCAAAAACAAATTTCTTTGGAATAGAAACCATGAATTATGTAATTTGTGACGATGGTGGTGAACCAATGGCTTGTGATACTGGTGCTATTATTTTTAATGTATTAGACAATGTAAACTATTTTATTGGACAAACAAAACGAAAAAGAAATAAGGATAGCTTGGCAAATGTAAAAATTTATTTGTACAAAAAAGATGTTGAGCTGGCTATCGACAGTACTTTCAGTAATGAAACTGGCAAGTTTTTCTTTAACTTAATTGATGACAATGAATATACAGTAGCCTGTACAAAGGAAGATTACTACGATAAAATTGATGAAATATCTACCTTTAATATAACAAATGATACGATAAGAAAAACTGTTTTACTTAAAATGTTGCCTTATGCACTTGAGGGTATAATAGTTTATCGAAATAGTGAAATTCCTGTTGATAGTGTTGATGTTATTCTTTCAGATAATGAGGTAGAAAGACTTGGATATGTGCTTACTAGTAAAAATGGAAAATTTCATTTTCCTTTAGAAGAGAGCCATAAGTACAAAGTTATAATTATGAAGGACAGCTTTTTAGTTAGAACAGCTTTTATAACAACTGAAGGCATTAAACCACAGGTTATAAAAATGAAAGAAATTATTGAACTTGATAGTATGCGTATTGGACAAACTATTGAAGTTGAAATTTTTTACAATCTAGGGAAACACAACATTAGACCAGATGCTGCTAAAACCCTTGACGAAGAAGTTATTCAGCTATTAATTGATAACCCAGGCTTAAGTTTAGAGTTTGGTGCGCACACCGACGCAAGGGGCAGATCATCGAGCAATCAAGCACTTTCGCAAAGACGTGCCACTGCTGCTGCAAATTATATTTCAAGTAAAAATATTTCTGCAAAAAGAATAAGTGGAGTTGGATACGGTGAAACCAGATTAAAAAACCATTGCAAAGATGGTGTTTCCTGCTCAGAAAAATTACATCAAGAGAACAGAAGAGCTGAAATTGTAGTAACTGGTATAGAAATGAAAACAGTATCAAAAGGTTTTAAAAAAGATAAACCATCGGAAAAAGAGAAAACATCAGAAAAAGATATACCATTGGAAAAAGAGAAGCAATTAGAAAAAGAAAAACCATTGGAAAAAGAGAAACTATCGGAAAAAGAGAAAACATTAGAAAAAGAAAAATCATCAGAAGAAGAGAAAACATTGGAAAAAGAAAAATCATCAGAAAAAGAGAAAACATCGGAAAAAGAGAAACTATCGGAAAAAGAGAAAACAAAATAATTATTTCGTTATTCAAAAAAAGCTTAGTATTGAAAAATGCTAAGCTTTTTTTTAAATCTTAAATCTATTTATGGAATTAAAGTTTTTTTTACATCTTATTTAAAAACAGAATTAACAAAACAAAAAAAAATTGTAACTTTACGATTAAGAGATTTTAACTTTAAAATTCAAATATTAAACTCATGAGAAAAAAAATAGTATCCCTTAGTTTGTTAATGCTTTTTATGCTACCAATTATAGCACAAAAATCGAAAGATGCTCCCAAATGGATTAACTACGAAAAAAGAAGTCTTTATTTTCCTGCTGATGAATACATAAAAGGCTTTTCATCTGAAAATCTAAATAATGTTACAGAATTAAATGATGCACAATCCAGATTAACTTCATCTGCAAGAACAATTCTTAACGAATCGGTTCTTACAGAAATCAAAAGTATGACAACAAGTAATTTAATCAATACAACCCACGAAACATTTGAGTCATTAAAACAAGTAAGTGTATCGGTTAGTAAACTAAAACTAACAGATTTAGTTAGTGATTTTTACTACGACCCAAAAACAAAAAATGCATTTGCATTTGCTTATGCACCAAAAATTAAAGTACGCGACAATTACAAAAGCATTC
Source organism: Bacteroidales bacterium (assembly GCA_030632545.1). GTDB lineage: Bacteria > Bacteroidota > Bacteroidia > Bacteroidales > DYOH01 > DYOH01. The sequence goes on along the minus strand of DAOVUO010000079.1, from coordinate 5,873 downwards.
TAGAAACCAATAATTTAAAACTTAAAAATCTTCTGGAATATGCTGAAGACCCAGCAACACAAAATAAAATTACACTACTCAATAAACTTATTGAAGGCGAAAAATTTGTACAAGAATCAAGTAATGCATTTAGTGTACTTATGGCCTTAGATGGTGGAAATAAAGCTGAGTACCAGCCTTTTTTAACAGATGCTTTAGAAATTCAAAAAAAACTAAGCAATCATATTGCAAAAATACAACAAAGCAAAGATTTGAGAAGCGATGAAACACAGGAATTTATTGCTCAAAACATTGCTTTTCAGTTAAAAAATGACAGTCTTCCAATTTGGATTTCAAACTTCTCTTTCGAAAATTCAGGTATTATAAGTCCATATTCTGCAAAATTTGCCATGGGATTAAGTCAAAAAATGTATTCCCAAAAAGTAAAACTCACAAAAAATACAAAACTAAAAGAGAAATACATACTTAAAGGCTTTTTTTGGAACGAAAAAGAACATGTAAAAGTAAATATAAGTGTAATAAACATGGAAACGGGTGATATAGTAGCAGCGGTAGAATCTGGTATTTCAAAAACTTATATTGAAAATAATTCAATTAAAATTGAACCCGAAAACTACAATCAAGCAATAAAAAACCTAGCACTTTTCAACGAAAATTTTGTATCGTCAAATGGAGGACTAACAGTTTCTCTTGCCACTAACAAAGGAAGTGAAAACTTATTATTTGAAGAAAATGATACGCTAAAAATGTATATCAAGGCAAATAGACCGTGTTTTGTACGATTTATCTATCATCTAGCTGATGGCCAAAAAGCTTTACTTTATGATAATTATCATATTACAGCCTCCCAAACAAATAAAGTAATTGAAATTCCACAATACTTCATTTGCACAGACCCTTATGGAGTTGAAACGCTACAAGTTATTGCTCAAACAGAAGAATTTGCAAACTTAGAAATACACGAACAATACGGTTATAAATTCATTGATGGTAATCTGCAAAACGTATTAAAGAAAAGTCGTGGATTTAAAGCTGTAAAACCAGAAGATGGAAGTGCAGAACAATTTATGATGATGACCACCATGCCTAAAACTTGGTAAAAAATATAGCTGCCAAAATCATATCCCAAAACAAGCAAGTTTTGGGATATTTTTATATAAAAAAGTTAAAAGCATTAATTATGAAATCATTATTTTTTCTAATTGTTGATAAATATAGAGAATAATCATTTCAATAAATTTGTAAATTAGCACGAAAAGTCGTTAATTTGAAAGGTTTAAGACCTAGAAGCAAATAAGACTAAATGAAAAAAGCAATAATTATAGCTGCTCCAGCCCTTATTATAGTTTTGATAGTGGTTTTTTTTATGCTAAAGCCCAGTTCAAGAAATAATTACGTTGCTCTTTCAAGAGAATTTGTTGAATTTGAAAATAATTGGGTGAAGATACCCAAAGATTTTGGACTTATAAATAAAGACGGCTCATTAACATTTCCTGCCGAATATGTAAACTTTGAAAAAAAAGATAGTGTTGATAACTTAAACCGCACCTCATACATAAATGAAGCAGGTGATTCTGTGCCTTATCTCTATTACAAAAAAGAAATTATTAATACACGTACTGTAATAACACCAGGTTCTAACCAAATTAGAATCAGTTCAAAAGATTATACTATACAGGGCGCTTATCTATTTATTAAACCAGAAATTTTTCAAGCAGGTAGTCGAATAATAAAATTTTACGAAACACCATCAGCAAAATTATCAGCTCTAAAAATAAAAACTGACAGTAAATTTAACTATTGGTATATACTCCTTGGTGTGGTAATTCTTGGTATAGGTGGATATATTTATTGGCGTTATACTCACGAAGATATTGTAAAAGTGTTTAAGAAACTTGGTGTTGAAATGACATACGAGGAACTTCAAAAATATCTTAAACCTGGTTATGATTTTGAAGAATTAGCCTACATGATAAAAATCTATCATTCGAAAGCTAAAAGTATTGGTTTTACTTATGATATGGTTGTAAAAAATGTACATCCAGAACCTATTGGTACACTAACTGAAGGTATGTCTGAGGACGAAGCAAAGCTCTTAAAAAACATGCAAAAGCTTGAACGTAATAAATTTGAAAAGCTTCTGGCAACACTAGAAAATGCAAAAAAAGAAGACCCAAAAATAAAAACCACAGATTTACTTAAACTCCATCAAAATAAATTTGATGTATCAGGAACTTTTGATGCTCATCAAACTCTCACAGCTGGGGGGGCAAATGTTCCGCTTAAATTAATGTGGCGATTGAAAACCCCAAGTACTTTTAAATTTAATTTGGACAATATCAGCAAAATGGGTAAATCCGTAGAGCTTGATAATCGGTTGCACAAATACCAAAATCCGGGAGTAATTGAGGAGCTAATAAAAGTTTTTTACGATTTATTAAAAGCTGATATTGAAGTAGAATTTGACGATTTAGAAAAGCACTTTTTAAATGGTGGGCATGTTGACAAATTAGTTAATTCAATAATCCTACTTAAAAATGCAAGAATGAGTGACATTAGCTATCAAGATTTAGCTAATATTGATTTATCAGGTTTTAATTTAGATGATGTTGTACCAAAAGCCATTAAACCAGCAATCGAAAAATTCAAATACGATGAAATACTAACACACGATAAAGTTAAATTAGAAGTTGAAGCAGAATTAACTTACCGTTTTGACCTAAAATACTATATTAATACAGCAGGATTGCCTACATTAAATGCAAGAATTGACGAAGCAATGCACAGCGCAATTGGCAGTTTAGAAACACATTTAGATGCTCTAAAAAATCCAGCGAAAATAACAAAATCAATTCTAAAACTGAATTTAGATGAAGGAACTAGTCTTTTAGTAGTTTCATTAAATATAACAAAAATTAAAATAAAAGAAGAAAGTACGCGACGCCGACATACTGGTTATCACGGACATGAACAATCACATTAATAATAAATAAAACACGAACCACGATGAAACTGCCATTTAAATCCATGTATTTAATAATTATTGCTGCCGTTGTAATTATAGGGATAGTAATTACATATATGGCTTTACAAGTAACTCAACCAGAGGCTGTAACTGAATTAACGCAAGACATACCTAACGAGACAAATATTCCGTTAGAAAATACGTTTATGAGCGAAACCACTACAGCAACAGGTAGTGCGACTACTGATACAAATTGGACTACATATATTGTAGTTACAATTGTTGCCCTTGTCTTTGGGCCAGGAACATTCTTTTTTTTCTACGCATTTGTCCCTTTAGGCTTATGGTGGGAAGCACGTCTTTCTGGAATACACCTAAGCTGGTACAAACTAGTAAAAATGCGTTGGCAAAAAGTACCACACGCACCAATAGTAAGGCTATTAATTAAAGCATACAACGCACACATACACATAAAAATTGAAGATTTAACTAAACTTTATCTAACCGATATAGCTATTGAAAAAATTGTAGAAACACAAATTCTAGGGATTAGTGCGGGACTAAAATTAGAAACTAAAAAATTAGGTTCACTAGAACATGCTGGTGTTGACATAAGCAAAGTAGTTAGAAATATGATTTCTGCACATAATGCAGGCATTGACATTGACATCAACACGTTGTCAGACAGTTTTTTAGCCGAAGTTGATATTGACAAAGTAGTTGACACATTAATAAAAGCACACAATGTTGGTGTAAAAGTGGATTATAATTTTTTAAGTAAACAATTTTTAGCTGATTTAGACGTAGCTTTACTTATACAAACAATGCAGCTTGCTCAAGAAGGTGGAGTAAAAGTAACTCGTGAAAAACTTGTACAAAACTACCTTGAAGGTGGAAAAATTATTGAAGTTGTAAAAGCTGTAATTGCTGCTAATAATGCAGATAAAGAATTAGACCAGGAAGATAAACTTGATTTAGATTATAGTAGTGCTATAAGTATAAGTTTAGCAGGAATAGATATTTTAGAGGCAGTAAATGACTCAATAAACTTTAAAGTTCTCGAAACCAAAGAGATTGTTGGTTATGCAGGTGATGGCGTAGAGGTAAAAATGAAGGCACGAGTAACTGTTCGACCAAGAATTAGAAAAATAATTAGAGGTGCTGGTGAGGACACTGTAATTGCACGTGTTAACGAAGCCCTTGTAACTGAAATAGGTAGAGTTCAGTCGCATTATGATATTATTGAAGATCCTTACGAAGTAGCGGATTTAGTAGAAAAGCGTAAAGAGTTATTTGAAGATACGGCCTTTGAGGTTAAATCAATTGATGTTTCAGATATTAAAATTGGTAAATCCATTCATGCAGAGCTTGATATAGAGATTGCCAGAGCAGAAGCGGAAAAAGCTAAAGCTAAATCTCTATTTGCCGAAGAAGAAGTACAAAGAGCAATGGCAGAGGCATTTAGAAATGGAAACTTCAGTATTGAGGACTACAAAAAAATGAAAAATATTGAATCTGATACTAAAATGCGTGAATCGCTTACTAGTCAAAGTTATTTAGAACAAACTAAATTTGATAAAGATAAACACGACAATCATGATGATCACAACGATGACAATCATGACGAACACGAAGAAGATGATCATCACTAAAAAAAAGTTCAGCTAATAGCTGAACTTTTTTTATACAAAATATAATTTATTTCTCAATCACCAATTTTGTATAAAAAAGACCTGTTTTTGTATAAAAAACAAGAAAATAAACGCCAATTTCAAAATTAGTTAAAACAATATATTGAAATTCACTGGATTGACTTGAGATAAGCTTAGACTGAGCATCCCAAATTTCAAGTTTTTCTATTTCTATTCCACTTTTTTGCTTAATTCTAATATAATCAGATGCAGGATTCGGATAAACTTCAAAATCAACAGTTTTTGCAAAATCAGAAATACTATTTGTACTTGAAAAATATAATTCAAAATCCTGATATACAGTATCAATTTTGTCACTTATTGACAAACGTACAATCTGGTTTTCTTTAGTTATAATAGGCACATCACCAAAAAGCAAAGCACTAGTATCATTAATTATTTCAAGTTTAATCCAATCTGGTGAACTTACAATATTTAATTCTAATTGCTTACTATCAATATCTTTATAATAAATAATACTTTCATAAGTCATTGCGAAATACGCAGTATCAATTGTAGAACTAATAAAAAATGGTGCATCATTCACATTTTCAACAACTATAGTATATTTAATTACGGCCGTATCAACAAAATCGGTAAGCCAAAACTCCAATATACTCTCCCCTACTTCACTATTTGTTGGTGTTCCTGATAGAGCAAACGCAGTTTCGCTAGTTTTTGTATAAGCAATCCAATTAGGCTTTGTCAATAAATCAAATTTTATGCTATCACCTTCTTCATCAGTGAAAAAATAGTTTTTATCAAAAGAAAAATCCTCTAATGTTGTATCTGAATTTGCCACAGAAAATATTGGTAAATCATTCCTATTCAAAACACTAATTATAAATTTTTGCTCTGAAATATATTCCAAGTCCGAAACTTGTAATTTTACAGAATCTACACCAACATTTTGCACGTCAGGCCAGCCAAAAAACTCCCATACCCTACTCGACATTTGCCTATAATTTAACCATGATGGCAAATACCAAAGCTCTAAATCTAAAATATCAATATCATCAATATCGCTAACTTGGAGTAAATAGACATATTCATCATCCTCAAAAACTAAAGAATCTGGCTTACTATAAATAATTGGCATGTCGTTTATATCCAATACCCTAAGCGTAGTATTCTGCAATACATTTTCAGATTTTCCATCCATTAAACATAAAACTATTTCGTGCTCACCAACATCAATACCATTAGGCTTTCCTCGT
>DAOVUO010000051.1 GCA_030632545.1 Bacteroidales bacterium | reverse complement strand
GATACAACAAATTTTTATCTTTATAAAAAATTGACACATACAAATACTAAAATTTCAACTTTAGCTAGAGGGGTGGCTATTGGCGACGATTTGGAATATACCGATGAGATTACACTAGGACGTTCGCTTGTAAATCGCGTAAAATTCGAGCAGACTTAAGCTTACAAATTTCTTAATTAATGAAACTTTCTGTTGTTATTGTAAACTATAATGTTCAGCATTTTTTGGAACAATGCTTAAATTCTGTGTTTAAAGCAGCTCAAGCATTGCTAACATATAATTCAAGTTTTGAAACCGAAGTTTTTGTTGTTGATAATAATTCCGTAGACGGTTCTATTTCAATGCTTAGAGAGCAATTTCAGCATGTTGTATTAATCGAGAATCATGATAACGTCGGCTTCTCAAAAGCTAATAATCAGGCAATTAGCATTGCAAAGGGCGAGTATATCTTAGCCCTTAATCCAGATACTCTTATTGAGGAAGATACTTTTATAAAAACAATAAATTATTTAGATAAAAATAAGCAAATTGGTGGACTTGGACCAAAAATGATTGACGGAAAAGGTCGTTTTTTAGCAGAATCTAAGCGAGCATTACCCACACCTTGGGTTGCTTTTTATAAAATTTTTGGTTTATCGTCACTTTTTCCAAAATCAAAAAAGTTTGGCAAGTATCATTTAAGTTATTTGCCCGAAAATGAAATTAATGACATTGAAATTCTTGCGGGTGCTTTTATGTTAATGCGCAAAACAGTACTTAATGAAATTGGTTATTTTGATGAACGATTCTTTATGTACGGTGAAGATATTGATTTGTCGTATAGAATTTTACTGTCGGGAGCTAAAAACGTATATTTTCCTGACACTACAGTAATTCACTATAAAGGTGAGAGTACAAAAAAGGGAAGTTTAAATTACGTTTATATTTTCTATAAAGCAATGAAACTTTTTGCCGACAAGCACTTTTCTAAAAAATATGCTAAGTGGTATAGTAGAACTATAGATATAGCAATCTATTTTCGAGCTGTTATGTCTGTTGGTCGTAGAGCATTTTTGGGTTCAGTTTTGCCAATTTTTGATTTTCTGTTTTTGTTTCTGAGTTTTTTGCTTGCAACAGAATTTTGGGAAATAATTAAATGGAGCAGCGATAATTATTATCCTAAGGTTTTTAAACTTGAAATATTGCCTTTTTATGCCTTATTTATGCTTTTGGGATTAGCAATAAAAAGAAACTATAAGCGAATTTTCCGTTTTAAAAACTTAGTTTCAGGCTTATTTGTTGGTGGGATATTATTGGTTTTATCCTACGCCTTTTTAAATGAAACTCTTCGTTTTTCAAGGGCTGTAGTTCTAATTGGTTTTTTGTTTTCATTAATTATTATTCCTTTTAACAGATGGTTGTTCACACTTTTGAGTTTTGGTAAGTATCAATATTATAAATTCATCCAGCGGAAAGTTATAATTGTTGGAAATAATAAGGGAATTAAGCATACCGAAAGTGTTTTAAGCCATTTGATGACGCAGATATTTATATTAGGATATATTTCTGAAAGTAAATTCAGTTCAAAAGTAGTTGGCGATTTGAGTAAAATAAAAGAAGTAGTACGAGTTTTAAAGCCAAATGAACTTATTTTTTGCTCAGGTAGCTATTCTGCATCCGAAATAATTCAAACTATTCATTTATTAGCAAATGAAGATGTACAGTTTAAAATTTCTCCTGCCAAATCTGAAGCAATAATTGGAAGCCAATCAATTTATGCTGCAAATAATTTAGTCAAATTAGAGGCTGACTCTCTCGCAAAACCAGCTTTTCGTATTCAAAAAAGAGTTTTCGACATCATATTTGCTTTTTTGCTTTTTATTTTTAGCCCGATTGTTGTACTATTTCAGAAAGATAAAGCTTTGTTCAGAAATATTATAAGTGTTATATTAGGAAAAAAGACTTGGGTAGGATTTTCTGAACATGAAAAATTGAAATTTGATATCCCCTACATAAAGCTTGGAGTAATTAATTTTAAATTAAAACCCCTAACTGAACATGGTTCGGATGAATTGTCTAAAGAGAATTATCTTTTTTATTCAAAAAATTACAGTCTTTTAAACGATTTATTTATTATTTTTAGGGCTTTTAGTAAATTAGCTTGTAACAAATAAAAATATGACAGAGATTATTTTACCTGCGATGGGTGAAGGTATAATTGACGCCACAATTACAAAAATATTTAAAAAAGTTGGTGATAAAGTCGAAGTTGATGAGCCTGTTGTTGAAGTGGCTACAGATAAGGTCGATTCCGAAATTGTATCGCCTGTTGATGGCATTATCTCAGAAATAAAGTATAAGGAAGGCGATATTGTTGAAATCGAGCAGATTATCGCAATTGTACTTGCAGAGGGAGAAAAAGCAGCAGGTTTTTCGTCAAAAAAACTAAAAGTTCTGAAAATTGAGAAAACCGTAAAAGAATCATCATTTGTTAGTAATGAAAACGAAAGTAAAACAGTATTTCATAAACTTTCTAACGGGCAATTTTTATCTCCATTAGTCAGAAGTATAGCCAAACAAGAGAATATTAGCACTGCCGATTTAGAAAAAATACAAGGAACTGGCTTGAATGCTAGAATTACAAAAGAGGATGTTTTAAGGTTTTTACAAAAAAAATCTAATCAATCTAATTCTCAAAGTCCTGATGAAATATCAAAAAAAATATCAAGTAAGTCTAATGCAAATACTAGCGATAATTTCGAGATAGTTGAAATGGATAGAATGCGTTCGCTTATTGCGGATTATATGATTGAATCAAAACGTGTTTCTGCTCATGTTACTTCCTTTGTTGAAGTGGATATGACTAATATTGTAAACTGGCGAAATAGAGTAAAAGAACAGGTGTTGGCCAGAGAAGGTGAAAAAATAACTTTTATGCCGATATTTATTGATGCAATCGTAAAGGCTTTAAAAGAATTTCCAGGAGTTAATGTATCTGTAGATGGAAAGAATATTATTTATAAAAAGAATATTAATGTTGGAATGGCAGCAGCTTTACCAACAGGTAATTTAATCGTTCCTGTAATTAAAAATGCAGATAAATTAAGTTTGCTTGGCTTAACAAAAGAAGTTAATGATTTGGCAAATAGAGCAAGAAATAATAAATTACAAGCTACTGACATTACTGGAGGAACTTTTACCATTACAAATATGGGAACTTTTGGAAATATAACTGGAACGCCTATTATTAATCAGCCTGAAGTTGCCATATTAGCAGTTGGTGCTATTAAAAAGAAACCAGCAGTTATAGAGACCCCCAATGGTGATTTTATTGGAATAAGGCAACTTATGGTAATGTCAATGTCGTATGATCACAGAGTAGTTGATGGTGCAATGGGTGGTATGTTTTTGAAAAAAGTCGCAGACTATCTTGAGAAATTTGATAAAAATACAGTTATATAATTTATAGACAAGTATGAACAAACAATAATATACAGGATTAACCTTAACATAATCAGGTGTGTTTTGTAAAATTTTAAACTAATGAAACGCTTAATCTTAATTTTGACCCTAATTTTACCATTAATTGTTTTTTCGCAAGAAAACGGCGAGGTTAGTACTAATGATAAAGTAATGCTTGCTGAAGATTTAATTGACGATGAGAATTTTTCTGACGCTATTCGTCTCTATAATAAGCTTTTAGAAATGGACTCAACAAATTCGGATTTAAATTTCAAACTTGGTTTTTGCTATTTGAATACATCTACAAAAAAAGACATGTCGATTGTTTTTTTTGAACGTTCAATAGAAAATTTATCACTAGACAAAAAGAAAAAAAAGTTTAATGCGCCTGATGAAGTATTTTATTACTTAGGAAAAGCGTATCAAGTAAATGGTGAATACGAAAAAGCAATTGAAGTGCTTAATCGTTTTAAAATTAAACTTGAGGGTAAAGATAAGGAATTTGAAGACGCAATAGATAGATTAATACTTAGATCGCAAAATGCGTTAGAACTGGTAAATAATCCAGTGAATATGTCGATTAAAAATATTGGTCCAATTATAAATTCTGATTATACAGACCATAGCCCTGTTTTTAGTGCAGATGAAGAAATGTTGATTTTTACTTCTCGTAGAGATGGTAGCATTGGCGGGAAACTCATGCGAGATGGTGAATACTACGAAGATTTATATATTGCCTATAAAGATGAAGATGGAAATTGGGGCGTGCCCAGAAACATGGGTAAGCCTATCAATACAACTGAACACGAAGCGTCTGTAAGTTTATCGCCTGATGGGAATAAACTTTTTATATATAATTCAGAGGAAAATGGTTCAATATATGTCAGTGATTTTGATGGTGAAGATTGGTCTAAACCACAAAAATTGGGTTTAAATATAAATACTAAATATAGAGAAACATCTGCTTCGATATCTGTAGATGGTAATTCAATATTTTTTACAAGCGACAGAAAAGGTGGATTTGGCGGATTAGATATTTATACTTCAAGGAAACTTCCTAATGGAGATTGGGGGGAAGCTCGTAATCTCGGCAGTACAGTAAATACAGAATTTGATGAAGAAGGTCCTTATATTCACCCTGATGGTAAAACTCTTTATTTTAGTTCTAAAGGACATAAAAACATGGGTGGCTTTGATATTTTTACTTCTAGTGTAAATGAATTTGGAACTTGGGATTTACCTGTAAATATTGGCTATCCTATAAATACAACTGGCGACGATGTGTTTTTTGTTCCTTCTATTGATAAAAAACGTGCTTATTATGCTTCTTTTCAAGCTGGTGGATTTGGTCATTCCGATATTTATTTAATGAATATTCCTAATCAGGAAGGAAATAATATTACACTTTTACGAGGACAAATTGCTATATGTACAGGAAAAGTGCCTTCTATGTCAATTACGGCTCGTAACGTTAAAACAGATGAAATTGTAAGTATTGTGAGGCCTAATAGGAGAACAGGTAGGTTTGTGCTTATCTTTAACCAAAGTGGTAGATATGAAGTTGAATATGAAGTTAGAGGTAAAATTGTGAATAGTGAATTGCTTAACATTAATAATAATCAAACATTTGGCGAAATCACCAAAGTAATTAAACTTAAGTCTGGTACACCATGTGATGCTACTTTTGATTTATTGAGTTCTGAAGAAGCAGAGCAAAAAATGCTTGGTGAAATATTTTATAATGGACAATATTTTGATGAGCAGATTGAAATTAAAAATATACTATTCCCATTTGGGCAAGCAAAACCAATAGAATCAAATGCAAGTCTTGATGTATTAGCAGATTATTTGATTTTTAATGATGACGCAAAAGTTGAAATTGGTGCTTTTGCAGATGCCGTAGGAAGTGATGTCGCTAATATTCGTATTACACAAAGAAGAGCACAAGTAGTTATTAATTATCTTGTTGCAAAAGGGGTAAAAAGGGAACAATTGAAGCCAATAGGATATGGTGAATCAAATCCTATAGCTGTTAATAAAAACCTAGATGGAACATGGAATAAAGATGCACAAAAATATAATCGAAGAATTGAGTTTAGAGTTTTAAAACAAGGAATAAAGAAATTACTTATTAAACCAATGACGGATATTCCAGAAAAATATAAGAATAAAGATTATATCTGGAAAAATTAAAATTACAGTATTGATAAAAAACAAGTTAAATACAGTTGCTTTTATTGCTTTTATTAGCATTTTCTTCGGGTCGCAGCTTAAATCTCAAAAAAATGCTCCTGCTCAAGAGTTAAGTGAGATAATACAATTAGTTGAAAATAAAAGATATTATCAGGCAAAATTAAAGCTTGATGACTTAGATTCAAATTATGTGAGCGATTTTTATTATAATTTTTATAGAGGTATTACTGAATTAAATTTAAATGTTGAAAGAGAGGCAAGTATTGTTTTTTTTAAAAAAGCTGTTAATTTAAAAAATACCAATAAAATACCACAGAATAATTATTTGACCGCTCAGTATTATTTGGCTCAGGCCTATTTCTTAAATAATCAAATTGATACCGCTTTTTTACAGCTTAACATATTGTATGCAATTACTCCATCAAGGCGAAAGGATCTGCGAGATGATATAACTGGATTAGTAGAACACTGTTTGCTCGCTAAAGAGTATTTAAGTAAGCCTCAAAGGGTAACTGTTCATAATTTGAGTGCAATAAATTCAGAATTTAATGATCATAGCCCAGTGTATACTGCCGACGAGCTAGAATTAGCCTTTACCTCAACAAGAGGGGGAAGCACAGGTGGAAGGTTTTCTGATAACGGGGAGTTTTTTGAGGATATATACATAGCTTTTAAACACAATAGCAGATGGACTGACGTACAAAGGATTAGTGAGGATATTAATACAAATAATCACGAATCAGATGTTTGGATTTCTTTAGATGGACAGGAAATGTTTATTTATAGATCAAACGCTGGTAATGGTGATATTTTTTCTTCTGAATTACAAGCCAACGGAAATTGGAGTAAGCCATTGGCATTAGATTTTATAAATACTGATGCTAGAGAAACAAGCGCATTTAAAACTTACGATGGTAGATATATTTTTTTTACAAGTGATAGAAAAAATGGCGAAGGTGGTTTAGATATTTATGTTGTCGAAAAAATGCCAAATGGACATTGGGGGGACGCTTTAAATTTAGGATCTGGAGTCAATACTTCAAAAGATGAGGAAAATCCGTATTTTCATCCAAATGGAAACTTATATTTTAGTTCCAAGGGACATAAAAGTATGGGGGGCTTTGATATTTATGTATCTAAAAAAGAAGGACGAGCTAGCTGGACAATTCCTAAAAATATGGGTTATCCTATAAATTCAGTTGATGATGATATGTCTTTTAATCTGTCAATAGATGGACTAAGGGCTTATTTGGCGTCGAGTAGAAAAGGAGGTAAAGGCCATTTAGATATTTATTTTTTACGTTTTAATAGATTATATAAAACTAATATTGCCTTGGTTTCAGGAGTAGTAAAAATTGAATCTGGTTATTTGAATTTGTTAAGAATTGAGATAAAAGGAACTGATTTTTATGGTGTCTTTGAGGCAAATCTGTCAAGTGGCCAGTTTATAATTCCTTTAAAATATGGCCAAGAATACACCGCCACATTTACAGCACCAGGCAACAGAACAAAAGAGAAACATTTTAGTATTCCTGAAGTATCTGAGGATGGTGATTTTCAAATTTATACGCTTGATACAACATATTTAAAAGTACCGATAATTTCTACTAACACTATAGAGGTAGTACAGGTTCAGGATTCGTTAAAAGTAGTAAGTTTTAGTGACTTAGTTTTAGATATAGAAGAAGAATCGCCAACAATGATTTCCTCTGAAAATGGAACTATAAATATGGATTTTGAGATAGATTTTTCGAATATTTTAAACGAAAAAACATATATACAGTCCTACCAAGTACAAAATAATAAGCAATACAAGCAAGTTCCTGAAAATTTACCATCTTTTTATCAGGTTTCTGATATTCCGTTTAATACAAATGATGTTTCTTTGTCTAATAACATTGACATGAATGATTTAACTGTGTTTTTGAAGCAAAATGGTAATACTCAACTTAAAATAACTGGTCATGCTGATGCAAGTGGTAATCTTGAGTACAATTATAAAATTGCCTATAAAAGAGCTAATCAGGTCTATCGGACTCTTATTAAAATGGGAGTTGATTCAACACAATTGTTAGTAGAAAGTAAAGGCGAAATGCAGTTATTGATTAATGAATATATGGTTACAAATAAACTAATAGAAAAGAGTAGAGCATTTAATAGAAGAGTAGAATTAAGTTTAATTGAACCAGCCGAAGATGATTTATTAATAATTGAACCACTTAAAGTAGAGGAAGAATTAGTTCCTTTTCTGAATGTACCTATGTTTGTATTAGAAAAAAGAGATTCTATTGAAAAACCTGAGTTTTTATATTCTATAGAGTTAATTTCGTCTTCGGTTGAACTGGATTTGCCTAAACAGATTGGTGCTTTTGAAGTTAAGTTTAATAAAACAAAATTTGGTGTGTATGTTTATTCGCTTGGGCAATTTACTACTAAAGAAGAAGCTTTGTTTTGGTTGCGCGAAATTAAGAAACGTGGCTTTACAATGGCTAAATTAGTTCTTGAATCGCAAAAAGATAAAGATATTGGTTATTATTATTCCATACATTTATTGATGTCGGAAGAACAAATTGGTCTTGAAAAATTTAAAGGTGTCGGTTTAATTATAGAGAGAAAAGTAGAGCAATATTTCCATTATTACTATGGACAGTATTTATCTTTGAGCAAAGCAGAGGAAGCTCGAACAATGTTGGTTGAAAAAGGGTTTAAAGATGCGTTTATTTTTATAAATGATTACAGCGATGTTAAGTAATGATATGATTAAACTTAGGGCATTAGAACCTGAGGATGTTGATGTTTTATATCAATGGGAAAATGATATGAGTATATGGAATGTTAGTGATACTTTAACTCCATTTTCAAAATATGTGTTAAACAAATACATTCAAAATTCGCATCTGGATATTTTTGAGTTAAAGGAACTTCGTTTAGTCATTGAACTAAATGAAACAAAAAAATCTGTTGGTATGATTGATTTGTTTGATTTTGACCCATATCACAGTCGAGCAGGCATTGGTATTTTAGTTTATGACGATAAAAAACGTAGACAAGGAATTGCAACTTCTACACTTGATTTATTTATTCAGTATGCCTTTAAAACCTTAGGATTACATCAAGTATATTGTAATATAGCCTCAGATAATTCAATTAGTATGAATCTTTTTCAGCATTTTGGTTTTGAGATAGTAGGTGTTAAAAAAGATTGGCGAAAATCTGGTAGTGATTGGCTTGATGAATACGTTTTACAGTTAATAAATAGCTAAAAAAAACAAGCCTACTTCATCGAAGCAGGCTTGTTCAGAAATAAAAAATCAATTATAAAATTTTCATATCATCAAGAACAACCATAACTTCTCTAACAGCTTTGTTAGAAGAATCCATATCGGCACGTTCTTCTTCATTTAATTCAATTTCGATAATTTTTTCGATACCGTTTTTACCTAATATTACAGGTACACCTAAAAATACATTCTTAAGGCCATACTCGCCATCAAGATAAGCACAAACAGGGAAAATACGTCTTTGATCTTTAACAATTGCTTCAACCATTTGAGCAGCAGCAGCACCTGGTGCATACCAAGCAGATGTTCCTAATAATTTAACGATTTCTCCACCACCTTTTTTAGTTCTATCTACAATAGCATCAATTTTATCCTTAGCCATTAATTGAGTTAAAGGAATACCTGCAACTGTTGTATAACGAGGAAGTGGAACCATAGTATCGCCATGTCCACCCATTAATAGAGCTTGAATATCTTTAGGAGATACATTTAATTCTGTAGCAATAAATGCACGGTAACGAGCTGTATCAAGAATGCCTGCCATACCAAATACTTTGTTTTTAGATATCTTAGCAGTAAGGAATGCGGTATAAGACATTACGTCTAAAGGATTAGCTACAATAATAATAATTGCATCTGGAGAATGTTTTACTACATTTTCTGTAACAGATTTAACGATTTTTGCATTTGTTCCGATTAAGTCGTCACGGCTCATTCCTGGTTTACGAGGTAATCCCGATGTAATAACTACTATTTCAGAGTTTGCAGTTGCTGAATAATCGTTAGTTACGCCAGTAAGAATAGTGTCAGACATTCTAACAGGAGCAGTTTGCCACATGTCTAATGCTTTACCATCAGCATAATTCTCTTTTATGTCGAGTAAAACTACTTCTTTTAAAAAATCGCCTTGTGCCAGAACATCGGCAACTGTTGCGCCTACGTTTCCTGCACCAATAACAGATACTTTCATAATATGTTTTTTAAAATTAAAAATCTAAATGTTTTCATGGCTAATTTACGAGAATTTAACACGAACTCAAATATATTTAAAAACATAAATATATGCACAGCCTTTGCTATATACAGTTTCTGCCTAAAATCGAGCAGTTTAAATTTTTTCTGCTTATTCAATAGTTCGTTAAATTTTAGCCACAGCTTGTCCCGAATATCGGAAAATGCACGAATTGACTTAACTACAGATAATTATAAGAACATATTATTTGAGCATTAAAACACTGATATACTTATAATTACACGAATAATTAACTGATTGCCCCTAACATCTGGGAACTATTGTTATTAAAACATTGCTTTATATGTTGTAAAACAAACAATTAATTTGTAGTCTTATTTTTCTTCGGGATAAGCAATTCGAGTATGATATATATTTTTTAATTTTTGCTTAAAGCTTG
>DAOVUO010000335.1 GCA_030632545.1 Bacteroidales bacterium | reverse complement strand
CTGTAAACTTCATTTCTAATGGTTCTGCATTATATATGAAGTTTTGATTTTTAAGTGGTATTAGTTCTACTTTTCGAACTTAAGAGTGAATGATTGCAACCTGTCCCGAGCAATGGGAAAGCAATCTCAACCGAAAGCTCGAGATACAAAGAGACTGCTTTTTGTCAGTTTTCGGCTGTGCCCTTTCCTCGTAGTAACGCCAAAAGGTGAGGAAGTTTTTTTATAATTTTCATATTTTAAGTTCCTAAATTATAATTAGTGCAATTTTTTTTCTTTAATTACCGTAATATTCTTAAAAATTCGTAGTTTTAGCATTTATAGATTCATATATAAAACCAAATCTAAAACCAAAATTAGGAAATTATGCGTTTAATTTTTGTATTAATTATATCAGTATCATTTACATCGTTTGGCTTTTCTCAATGCAAAAAGTTTGATGTTCTTGATAAACTATTTGAAAAGCAACAATATCAAAAGGCTGTTGATAAGGCAGTAAATATTGCAAAAAAAGAGAAATATGAAGCTTATCCATACTATTTTCTTACAAAATTATATTTTTATAGGTATCAGAAGGAAAACCAATTATTATACCTTACTTCTGCTTTGAATTCAGCTTTTAGAGCACAAAATAGAGATAAGGAAAAAGCTTGTTTAAAGGATTTTGAATCTGTTTTAGGTAATTTGCGAAAAGTGTCGGAGCAATTGGCAGATTCTTTATATGAGCATGAAGAAAAGGATAATGCTGTTGTATATTTTGAATTAATTCTTAAAATATATGGTGATACTACCCAAAATTATGCGAGCATTTTAAATGCAGAGCCCGAGCTTATAACAAATAATTTATCTGTTACAAATACACAGGCATATAGAGATTTAGTGAAAATATCTAAGGAAGAATTGGAGAATTTGAATCAAGTTAATGCAGATGGCGTTAAAATTGGACGTTGGATAAAGTTTTATGAAAATGGTCAAGCTGCTTATAATGTGTTTTTTAAGAATGGAAAACCTTATGGCGATTATTATCGTTATCACGAAAATGGAGCTCGAAAGGCATATTTGCATTATAGTGAAAATAAATTGGCTAGTGTAACACTTTATAATGAAGACACAAGTATTATTGCTAATGGATTTTATAATGGAAGTAAAAAAGATTCTACTTGGATTTATTATTATAAAAATGGATTGAAATCAGCCGAAATAAATTATAATTTAGGATTAGAAAATGGCCGTGCGAAGGTTTTTTTTCCAGATGGAAATTTACTTGAGGAGTTGGATTGGAAAAATGGAGTTAAAGAAGGAATTTGGAGGCAATTTTATCCCTCAAACAAGAAACGTTTAGAAGCAAGATACGTAAACAATGAAAAGAATGGTTCGTTTTTTATGTATTTTGAGAATGGTGCTTATGATGCAAAGGGGAAATATCTAAATGGATTAAGGCATGGGCAATGGGATATTTACGATAAATCAAATAGAATAATTGATTCAAAATTATATACTAATGGTAAATTACCTATTGAAGTTAAATTAGATAGTTTGAAAAATGAGTTGAATGTTCAAACGGCATTATTCAATCAGGCAAAGAGAAAAAATAAAAGTGTTGAAGAGATTAGATTGTTAAATGCTAAAATAATAGCATTAAAAAAAGAAATTGTAGAACTACAAATGCAAAGTCCTGAAGAATTAGAAAATATTGATCTAAAGTTTATTGATGAAGCTCAACCAGCATCGGCCGATCCGATGAATTACATAAACAATCCACAAGAATATATAAGAAATAATAGATAGCAAGTTTAAAAAGGAAATCAGATGTTTAGAGTCGGAAAGTATATTAGTTTAGTAGCTGTAATCGTGTTTATTTCAGTTAGTTTACAAGCTCAAGTTAGAGTAGCACCAGATAAATATTGGGTGGCATTTAAGGACAAGGCAAATAGTTCTTATTCCATCGAAAAACCTGAAGAATTTTTAAGCGAGCGTGCTATTCAAAGGCGCGAAAAGTATGATATCCCGATTAATGGTTTAGATATTCCTGTTAATGAAAATTATATTGATAGTTTGCTTGAACATGGTTTAGAGGTATTTTATTCGAGCAAATGGCTGAATGGTGTTTTAGTTTATACTACTGATACTAATCTGATTAAAGAAGTTTCTAAATTTGATTTTGTAATAGATTTTGAATTAAAAAAGGATATTATTGTAAAAGTCGAAAAGGAGTTAGAATTGCCAAGTGAACCAATTTATAAGTTCGCTCAGTTACAAGGCTTAACCGAGAATGTATATGATTATGGTTATGGACAAAATCAAATTGATATGCTTAACGGTGTCAAATTACATAACGAAGGTTTTGATGGCAAAAATATTCTAATGGCCATTTTAGATGCAGGTTTTTATCGTGTAAATCAATTATCTGCATTTGATAGTATATGGCAAAATGGGCAAATTAAGGGTGTGCGAGATTTTGTTGATATTGATACAATGGTTTGGGATGCGGATTCTCATGGAATGAAAGTTTTATCTACAATTGCATCTAATCTTCCAGGGCAATTTGTTGGAACAGCACCAAAAGCTGACTTTTTTCTAATTCGTACAGAAGACGCAGCATCTGAAAATATTATTGAGGAATTTAATTGGGTGGCAGGAGCGGAACTTGCCGATAGTATAGGAGCGGATATTGTGCATAGTTCTTTGGGATATAGTAATTTTGACGATACAACTCTTAGTCATACTTATGCTGATATGAACGGAGATATAGCACCATCTACAATTGGAGCAGATATAGCAGCTTCTAAAGGAATGCTAGTTGTTGTGAGTGCTGGTAACGAGGGTAATGATGCTTGGCAATATATTACTGCGCCTGGTGATGCAGATAGCGTTTTAACAGTTGGAGCTACAGATAGATATGGTGACTATGCTTTTTTTAGCTCGGTTGGCCCAACTGTAGACGGCCGTGTAAAGCCCAATGTTACGGCTCAAGGATTAAGTGCTACGGTTATTGCAATAAACGGCGATATTTCTACAAGTAGCGGAACTTCATTTTCGGGGCCAATTATAGCAGGAATGGCAGCTAGTTTATGGCAAGCTCGACCCGAATTAAACAATATGGCATTAATAAAGGCAATGGAAAATAATGCTAGTCAGTCTGTTGCACCTGATTCATTACTTGGATACGGATTGCCCGATTTTTATATGGCTTGGATGTATCCAACAGCAATTGAAACAGAGGATATCGAAAATCAAATTCAAATATATCCAAATCCTTTTAACGAGAGTTTTGAGATAAATATAAGTACTAGAAGTGAGCGAAAAAATGTAAGCATACAGGTTTATGATTTGAATGGCTCGAAAATAATAGAAAAAAAATTGACTGTTATGAATAAAACTACAGTTGATTTTTCCGGATTAAATGCTATTCCTGCAGGAATGTATTTTGTTAAATTAAAAGTGGGTGAGAATATTTATAAACTCAAGATGTTGAAACAGTAATGAGTCAAGAGAATTTTATACAATTATCTGAACTTAATGAGCAAATAAAAGACGCTCTTCTTGATAAATTTCCGCAAGCGATATGGCTTGTGGCAGAGATTTATAGCATGAATGTGAACAAAGCAGGTCATTGCTATCTTGAATTAGCAGAAAAAGCAGAGAAATCGAAAAAGATTGTAGCTAAATCAAGAGGAGTTATTTGGGCTTATCAGTTTAATATGCTTAAATCTTATTTTGAGCAAACCACAGGGCAGTACTTTGAAGCAGGCATAAAAGTGCTCGTAAAAGCAATGCCTCAATTTCACGAATTATTTGGTTATTCTGTTATAATTACCGATATAGAGCCAAGTTTTACTTTGGGCGATTTAGCTGTTCAGCGACAAAAAACAATTGATGAATTAAAAGAAACAGGTGTATTTGAGCTAAATAAAGAGCAGTTTTTAACTGATTTGCCTAAGAGTTTAGCCGTAATTTCCTCTAATTCTGCCGCTGGTTATGGCGATTTTATTAATCAAATTGAGCAAAATCCATATCAATATGCCATTAAAATTGAGCTTTTTGATGCT
>DAOVUO010000281.1 GCA_030632545.1 Bacteroidales bacterium | reverse complement strand
TTATGCTTTGAATGTGTTGAAGTTTGTCATTCACAAGCTTTTAGTATTGTAGGCGAAACGGTTAATCTTGAAAGTATTTTAGCTACCGTGGATAAATACCATGATTTTTATAAGACTTCAGGTGGTGGAATAACTCTTTCGGGCGGTGAATTTACATTACAATCAAGCTTTTCGGGCAAACTACTTAAAGAAATCAAAAAAAGAGGAATCCACACACTTGTTGAAACCTCTGGACATTTTTCTTATTCTGTTTTTGAGAGTAATATTTTGCCATATATCGATCAAATTTATATGGATATTAAAATCTTAGATGAAGAAAATCATAAAAAATACTGTGGAGTATCCAATAAATTAATTCTTGAGAATTTTAGTAAATTATACAAAGCTCACAAAGACGGTAAAACTAAAGTATTACCCAGAATACCACTAATTCCAAATGTTACAGCCACAACTGAGAATTTAAAAAGTATTGCTGATTTTTTGCGTAAAAATGAAGTTACTGAAATATCATTGCTGCCCTACAACCCTACATGGGATGAAAAGTCTGTACGCATTGGAGTTGATGTTGATTATCTTAACCAAAAATGGATGAGCGCAGATGAAATAAATTATTGTCATTCCTTTTTTCAGGATTTTAAAATCGTTTGAGGATTAAAAGCACCTATTTATTAATATTTTACGAACTTCGCTTTAGCTCTGAAAAGCCTGTCCCGAATACCTTCGGGAACCGAAATACTTAGTACTTGGCAGTGCCCTATGTAATATAAAAACGCCTGACATTTTAATTGTTTTTATTTATTAAATTTACTATTACTTTTGTCATTGTATCTTTTTCTTCGGTTTTGCTTACAGCAATCATTAAAGTTAAGGCAACAAGGGCATTGTCTGTTATTCGCTTATTTCCTTTTTTATTGTATAAAATTTTGTTTCTTTCAAGAAAATACAGAAACATAAAAGCTGCAATTCTTTTGTTTCCGTCAGAAAACGAATGATTTTTGATTATGAAATATAATAGATTTGCCGCCTTTTCTTCTACACTTGGATACAAATCATTACCTCCAAATGTTTGATAGTTCTTTATAATTCAGTACGTTTCCAAGAATTTCAACTGATTTTTGAAGCTCTAATAATTGCTTGTTTTGTTGCAATAATCTTTTTTCATTTATTACATATCCTTTTACCAGATAATCTTTTAATATTTTGTTCGACCAAATTCTAAACTGTGTACCTCTTTTCGATTTTATTCTATAGCCTACCGATATTATCACATCAAGATTGAAATAATCTACCTGATAAATTTTTCCATCTTTTGCAGTTGTTGCATTTTTTGCAACAACTGAATTTCTAGTTAATTCATTTTCTTTGAATATATTATTAATATGTCGTGAAATAACCGATTTGTCTCTTTGAAACAATTCCGTTATTTGATTAAGACTCAGCCAAACGGTCTCATTTTCAAGCTTTACAGAAATTTCGGTTTCTCCATTCTCTATTTGATATATTTCTATATGAGTATCATTCATTTTTAAATTAGGTTCTACTACCATTTTAGTGGGTAAAGATTTAAGCCACCCTAAAAAAAAGAGTTGACTCTTAACATTCTGAGCATCACAAAATGCACACCCAGTCATAAAAAAAGACTGCCTTTTCAGACAGTCTTTTTTATACTCTATATTCAACATAATACTTCCCCGATGTTCGGGACAGGCTGTTAAACTTTGTCAAAGCTGCGGTTAACAAACACATAAGACACTCATAATCAAGCACTCAATTTAAAGAACGAACTTTGACAAAGTTCTCATTAGGCCTCAGCCAAAATAATAATTTTGTTCTTTTGTACTTCAATCACTCCGCCATTAATGTCGAAATAATTGAGTGCGCCCTCTATAGATACCACTTTTACTTGGCCTTTAGCTAAAGCCGATATCAAAGGAGCATGGTCCTTTAGTATCTCAAAAGAACCATCGGAACCTGGCAATTGCACAAGCTTTACTTCGCCTTGATAAAGTGATTTTTCGGGTGAAATTATTTCTAAATTCATAGTGATTAATTATTTTCTGCTTCAGCTAATATCTTCTTACCTTTAGCAATAGCTTCATCAATTGTTCCAACAAGCATAAAAGACGCTTCTGGATATTCATCCACGTCGCCATCCATAATCATGTTAAAACCTTTAATAGTATCTTCGATAGAAACTAATACACCAGGAATACCTGTAAACTGCTCTGCTACGTGAAATGGCTGAGATAAGAAACGCTGTACACGACGAGCGCGATGAACAACCAATTTATCTTCCTCAGAAAGCTCATCCATACCCAAAATAGCAATAATATCTTGTAATTCGTTATTACGTTGTAATAATTCTTTTACACGCTGAGCAGTATCGTAATGCTCATTACCAACTACATCAGGTGAAAGAATACGTGATGTAGAATCCAATGGATCTACCGCTGGATAAATTCCTAAAGAAGCAATTTTACGACTTAATACTGTTGTTGCATCCAAGTGACTAAACGTAGTTGCTGGAGCAGGGTCTGTTAAGTCATCCGCAGGAACATAAACCGCCTGAACAGATGTAATAGAACCGTTTTTGGTTGATGTAATACGCTCTTGCATTTGCCCCATTTCTGAAGCTAATGTTGGCTGATAACCCACAGCAGAAGGCATACGACCTAATAAGGCTGACACCTCAGAACCTGCTTGTGTGAAACGGAATACATTATCCATAAAGAAAAGTATGTCTCTCCCTTTGCCTTCGCCATCACCATCACGAAAATACTCCGCCATTGTAAGACCAGATAATGCTACACGTGCACGTGCCCCTGGAGGCTCGTTCATCTGACCAAATACAAGTGTTGCTTTAGATTCTTTAAGTGCCTCAGGGTCAACTTTACTTAAATCCCATCCGCCAGCTTCCATATCTTTTAAAAACGCCTCACCATATTTTATAACACCAGACTCTAGCATTTCACGAAGTAAATCGTTACCCTCACGAGTACGCTCACCTACCCCTGCAAATACTGATAATCCAGAATATGCTTTGGCTATATTATTAATTAATTCCATGATGATTACAGTTTTACCTACACCTGCACCACCAAACAAACCAATTTTTCCACCTTTTGAATAAGGCTCTAAAAGGTCAATTACTTTTATACCTGTAAATAACACGTCTGCATCAGTAGATAAGTCCTTAAACTCTGGTGCTGGACGATGAATTTCATATCCATCTTTATTGTCCATCTCACCAATTCCATCAATTGTCTGACCTGTTACATTGAACAAACGTCCTTTTATATTTTCGCCAACAGGCATAGTGATGGCTCTACCAGTAGCATGCACATCCATGCCTCTTTGTAATCCATCTGTAGAATCCATAGCAATAGCACGCACGGTATATTCACCAATATGCTGTTGTACTTCAACTACTAATTTGCCACCTTCCAAACGGGTTACTTCAAGAGCTTCAAGTATATTAGGCAATACTTTAGCTGCGCCTTCAAAGCTTACGTCGATAACAGGGCCAATTATTTGTACGATTTTTCCAATATTCTGCGACATTATTCTCGATTTGTTAATAATTCAATATTATTTGATGTTACAAAAATATACTTTTTTTAGTGTTGTGAAAATTATTTTTTAAACGTTTTTATTTATCCTTGAATACAAGCACTTTATTTTCGCCTGTAGATTTTGCAAAACCTCTAAACATTCCGTTGGTATTAAATGGCATACAGATATTTCCTTTACCATCAAGAGCTATTAAACCACCACTTCCTTTTATCAATGCAAGCTCATTTATAATACCTTCGGCCGCCTCGTTTAAACTTTGATGAGCATATTTCATGCGAGCAGAAACATCGTAAGCAACATTATAACGCATAAAAAACTCTCCATGTCCAGTACACGATACTCCGCAAGTGGCATTATTGGCATAAGTTCCTGCACCAATAATAGGCGAATCCCCCACTCTACCATACTTTTTGTTAGTCATTCCACCTGTGGATGTTCCTGCGGCAATATTTCCTTGCCTATCCAGAGCAACACAACCCACTGTACCGTATTTTTCAACTTTACCCTGCAATTTCTGCAAGCTCTCCCAACGCTCTTGTGTAAAAAAGTAGTTGCTATCCACCATTTCCATCCCATTTTCTTTAGCAAACTGAATAGCACCTTCGCGAACCAATAACACATGTGGCGATTTATCTAGTACCAAACGAGCTGCCGAAATAGGATTTTTAATTCTGCTTACTGAAGCTACCGCACCTGCATTTAATGTTTTGCCTTCCATTATTGAAGCATCCATTTCGTTTTGCCCTTGGGAATTAAATACTGCACCTTTTCCAGCATTAAACAAAGGACTATTTTCCAATACATGTATAACAGCCTCTACTACTGCTACTGCCGAAGAATCTTTTTTCAGTAAATCAATGCCTAAATCAAGTGCTTCTTGCAGTTTTGCTCGGTATTCCTTTTCTTTTTCGGGACCAATTCGCTCTGGAGTTACATTTCCAGCACCACCATGGATAACCAATGCATATTCTGGCTTTTCTTCCGACAACTGTATTGATGTATTTTCTTTGGGCTTATTATTACACGCCACAAGAAAAACAATTATTACCAATAAACTAACTAATTTTCTCATTTGATTTTTTGTTTATAAAACTAAT
>DAOVUO010000412.1 GCA_030632545.1 Bacteroidales bacterium | reverse complement strand
TGGTGAGGACACCCGACGGCAAGTACGGTCTTGTTACCGTAACAGACGATGCGATATTTGAAAATGTTTTTCATCTTACTATTTCTGTTAAATGGGTTGATAGAAATTTACAGCCTGTTGATGAAAAGGATGCACTTTTAGGTATTAATAGCTCTCGCCTTAAAAACTCACATCCTTATGATGTAACCTGTACTTCTTTTGAAGGTGCAAGCCTTAAAACTTTTAATGAAAAACTGGAGTTGTCCTTTACCATTAGCGAGAACTTTACTGGGGGAACTTTTTCTTTTGAGCCAGAATTTGTTTACTTAGATAATGCTAATAAATCGGCAGGTTCTCAAGATTTGCTGTTTAAGCAGCCTAGTGAGATACAATTTAAAAAAGTTGTGAAATCTGGCGAAGTTGTTGTTTTGGATAGAACTCCACCAGTAATTAAAATTACTAGTAGTCCCGATTTAGCACGAGGTTTTAAACCTGTTTATGATGTAAATCAAGTAACTCTTGCTGGTACGGTTACTGATGATGGTACTGTTACCTCTTTTAAAGTTAATGGCCAGTCTTATAGCTTAATGTCTGATGGGTCTTTTAATGTAGTTGTTAATTTGGCCGAGGGTGAGAATAAAATTCAGGTTGAGGCAATTGACGATAGAAAAAACAAGGCAGAGGAAGTTTATTATATGAATTATGTTCCTGCTATGGTGGTGGTTGAAACACCTGTGGATCCAAATAAGAGTATGGGAAATTATTATGCTTTAATCATTGGTATTAGTGAGTATGAAGATCCTAATATTAATCCTTTGGATAAGCCTGTTCAGGATGCACAAAAACTATACGATGTATTAACTCAAAATTATACTTTTGAGCCTGAGAATACTACATTTTTGAAAAATGCAAAAAGAGGCGAAATCATTGATGCTATTGATAAATATGCAAGTACATTGACCGAGGCTGATAATTTATTGATTTTTTACGCAGGTCATGGACATTGGGATGCAAAGAAAAAACTGGGATACTGGTTACCTTCAGATGCTCGCCAAAAGAGTACTGCTGATTGGCTACGTAATACTACTCTTCAGTCGTATATTGCAGCTATTCCAACGCAGCATACTTTATTAATTGCCGATGCTTGTTTTAGCGGTGGTATTTTTAAAACACGTAAGGCTTTTGCCGATGCAACAAAAGGAATTAATAAACTTTATGAATTACCTAGTCGTAAAGCTATGACTAGTGGAACACTTAAAGAAGTACCTGACGAAAGTATTTTCTTAAAGCTTTTAGTTAAACGTTTACAAAGAAATGAAGTTAAATATATTTCTTCGGAGTATTTATTTGCTAGTTTTAGAGAAGGTGTATTAAATAATAGTGAAAATGTACCCCAATATGGTACAATTGCAAACTCTGGTGACGAAGGTGGCGATTTTATCTTTATTAAAAGAGAAAAGTAATCATCGCTTTTTTATGAAAAAGATGTAAGCTGATTACAGCTTTTGAGAAATAAAAACCAAATCTTTGTCAATGTATTTACAATGACAAGGATTTGGTTTTTATTATTTTTTATTCATCATATTAAAACTAAACCAAGCGAGTACAATTATAATAACTCCCATTACTACCCATAGCCAAGCAATATCAACCTTATAAGGCCAGTTTGAGTTTGTTGTACTTAGAGGACTGTGTATTTCTTCGCCTAATGACAGTAAAGCCAGTTTTTTAGGTATTGTATGAGTGAATTGTTCTATGTCGTATATAGGTCTGCTTATTTCACTATTTCCATAAACTAAGTAGTAATTTGCTTCTTGAGTAAATCGAGCAGTTAATTTGTATAGACTACCTTTTATTTCAACGGAATCAATTTTTAGTATTTCATTATCGTTGTTGTTGATAACAATTTCAATTTCCTTTTCAATCAGATTATTAAGAATGATTTTTTGTTCTTCAAAGGAACTAATTATTCCACTTTTGTATTCTCTTTTTACGTATCTATACCCATCGGGTGTTTCAATGCTGTCGCTTATGTAATATACAGAATAATGTCTATAATAATCAAAAGGACTGTCAATAAATAGATTTATTGAATATATGGAGCGTTGTCCAGGAAATTTAAGTTTTATACTACTTTGTTTTTCTATTTTGTTTTCGCTAAACACTGAATTAAAATTAGTGTATTTAATGTATTCTCCTTTATTCTGTTCAATTTTTAATGTTTTCGCACTTAAAAGAATTGGTCGTCTAATGCTAATAAAAGAAATTCGATAGTACTTATATTTAGAATCTTCAAAATTGATTTTAGTATATTTATAATTTGTGTCAGTATTTTTTATAGATAGGATTCTGTAACTAGAAAGCATAGTAAACCATTCTTGCTGATTATGACTAGCTTCAAGTCTTAATAGCCAATCAAAATTCTGTTGTCTGAAATCTAGTTTAATTAAATTAATTGTCTGTTCGCTAGCTAACTGTAAAGTTAAATAATTTCGTGCATTTTTTTTACTTTGGTTAATTAATCGGGCTGTTTTTTCCTTTAGAATATTTTCGTCTTTAACTATCTCGATAATATATGGTGCTTCAATTAAGTCACCAGCTTCATTAATTCCCAATATTCGCACATCAGATAGTGAGTTATTAGCATGTTCGAAAATTGTTGGTGGGAGTTTTATTGTGTGCCATTGTTGGCTGATACCTGAAATTTCTCGTTTGTATTGATAGTTTTCTATTTGACCGTAGCTAATTGAAGCTAGTAATAGTATAGCTATAAGTGAGCTAATTTTAAGATTCATAATATTTGTTTTTTTGGGTATAGCTATTAGCAATTTTATTTGCTAATAGCTTATTTACAAGATATATCATTCTTTTTCTGTTTCATCATCATCGTCAAAAATAAGATGTTTGTATTTTGTGTATAAGAATGATATTATGAGTAATAATATACCCAATGACATGAAAATTATTGTTTTATGGAGCATATTGAGATGTGAAATATCATAAACAAATAATTTTATTAAAGTAAAGCCAAATATTGATATGGCCATTATACGTATAGGTTTTTTGTTTCGGCTAATTCCAAGTATAATTAGCAAGAGAGAATATACGCCCCATAAAATGCTTAAGCCAAGTTTGTAAGAATTTTGTGCCTCATATATATCAAGCCAATGTAATAATTCGCTGCTAAGTATCCATAAAATTGCACCATGTAGCACAATTTCAAAGCCAGTTGCAAGGGCTTTTTTTGCTGATAGGAATTTTGATTTAATAAGTAAATATGATGCAGTTAATAATAGTCCAAGCAATATTACGCTTATGTACCGGATATTGAGATAAAATATGCTTGCTTGAAAATATCCTTCT
>DAOVUO010000418.1 GCA_030632545.1 Bacteroidales bacterium | reverse complement strand
ATTTAATTTTTAACTAAATCTTCTTGAAAAATACGATGCTGCATAAAACACCTTTTTACGAAAGGCAGGGAAAATTATGCGCTGATAAAAGGGATCCAGTTATATATGAGTTGCGGTTAATGAATGTATAACGCGCTTATAATCAAGCACTAAATTTTAAAAATGAACTTTGACAAAGTTCTTGTTATTAAATAATTACAAAAATGCACCGAACTATTGTAATTTGTCCGATGTACATTAAATGGTGATGATATAGTAAATATGGAAAAAGTAATATGTTTTTTTAATAGTGCAATTGCGTGGGGCGGTGGCGAGAAATGGCATTTTGATGTAGCATTAAGATTTAAGAATGCTGGATATAAAGTGGTGTTTTTTGCTCATAAAGATAGCGAGCTTATAAAGCGAGTAAAAAATGAAGGAATACAAAATTATGCTGTAGAAATAGATAATCTTTCATTTTTAAATCCTTTTAAACTTAAAAAAACAGCTTTAGTTTTTCGAAAAGAGAAAATTTCCATTTTGATTATTAATCTTTCCAGAGATTTAAAATTTGCAGGTTTAGTAGGAAAAAAAGTAGGTGTTAAGAATATAATTTACCGTAGAGGAAGTGCAATTCCTATTCGCAATTCTTTTTTTAATAGGTATTTGTTTAGTAATGTGGTTAATAACGTGCTTGCGAATTCGTATAAAACAAAAGACACAATTAATGAAATAAATAAAAGTCTTTTCCCAAAGAGTAAAATTCATGTAATATACAATGGTATTGACTTAAAAGCTTGGGATAATTTATCTAATGATGTGTATGCTAGAAGTTCAGATAAGATTATTTTGGGAAATATTGGTCGATTAGTGAGACAAAAAGGGCAAAAATATTTGATTGATATTGCTGTAAAATTAAAAGAACATCGAATTTCTTTTGAAATGAGAATTGGAGGCGATGGACACTTAGTAGAAGAGCTAAAGAGCTATGCTAAAGAACAAAAGGTATACGAATACTTCGATTTTGTTGGATTTGTAGAAGATTCTAAGGCTTTTCTTTCTCAGATTGATATTTTTTTGTTGCCTTCCTTATGGGAAGGTTTTGGCTATGTGCTTGTTGAGGCTATGGCTTGTAAAAAACCAATTGTTGCTTATAATATTAGCAGTAATCCTGAAATTGTTGCTGATAATGAGACTGGGTTTTTAGTAGAGTTTGGTGATTTAGACTCATTTACGAACAAGATAGTATTATTGGCAAAAGACAAAATTCTTAGGGAGAAAATAGGGGCGAATGGCAGAAAAAGAGTAGAGTCACTTTTTACTATTGAGCAAACAGTTTATAATCTTCAAAAGTTATTAGAGCTTCAAAAATAATGTTTTTAAATATAGTATAATCTACTATTTTTACTTTATGAAGTTGTAAATATGTGGTGTTCAGTGTGTTTTGCAATGAGAGCAAAGGTCAAAAGAAGAAAGTATTAAGAATAAAGAGTTTTTGTTATACCATTTTAAAATCAAAACTACCATTATTTCCGATTATAATACGGAAGTAAACAATAATAATGCTTTTCATCCTGAAATATTCTGATTTTCTTTCTGCTTTCTACTAAAATCTTTTTTCTAATAAATCACTAAAAATCAATTGAAATTAGCTTCGTAAAGTAGTGCTATATATTGGCTAAGAGATGGAATTTTACAATTGTGGATAATTATTTTATAAATGCAGTAAATTAAATTCTACTTTTGTAGCGTATTTTTAGTTTTATAATCCATGTTTTTAGAGAACGAAAGAAATGTAGACCACCAACGTGCAGGTTGGATAGAAGTAGTATGTGGTTCAATGTTTTCCGGTAAAACGGAAGAGTTAATTCGCCGATTAAAAAGAGCAAAAATTGCTAAACAAAAAGTGGCTATTTTTAAGCCAACTATAGATGACCGTTATTCAAAGGGAGATGTTGTGTCGCACGATAGCAACAGTATAGAATCTTATCCTGTGGCTAATGCTTTTGAAATACTTGAAAAAGCTACAGATGAAGTGATTGTTGGTGTTGATGAAGCTCAGTTTTTTGGTGAAGATTTAGTTGAAGTTTGCAACATATTAGCAAATAAAGGGAAGCGAGTAGTTGTTGCTGGTTTGGATATGGATTTTAGAGGCAATCCATTTGGTCCAATACCTTTACTAATGGCTACTGCCGAATATGTGACTAAAGTACATGCAATTTGTATTCGATGTGGTAATTTGGCCCATCATTCTCATCGTACTATTAAATCTAAAGAGCTTGTGGTATTAGGCGAAACAGATTCATACGAGCCATTGTGTAGAGACTGTTTTTTGGAGGCAACAAAAGAGTAACTTTTTAAGTGTTTGGCCTAAACTATATTATCGAAAGAAAATTTGTATATTATTACGCAATATTAGTATTATTATTAGGCTTGGTGCTTTCCCCATTTGTAAATGGCGTTATGCACCTATTTCTTTTATTATTGCTAATAATTGTATTGCCTAAAACTTTTGTACAGTTATTTACAGACAAAAAACTTCAAATTTTAGCTTTATTTTATTTAATTCATCTTTTAGGATTACTTTATACTAGTGATTTTGATTTTGGATTAAAAGAGATTAGAGTAAAAACATCATTTTTATTATTTCCATTTGTATTTTCTGTTTTTGGTGGATTTACAAAAAAACAATGGCGTTTTTTATTATGGTTTTTTAGTTTGGTTGTTGTAATAGCAACTGTTTTTGGCTATTTTGAATATTGGCAACGGCCAGAGCAAGACTCTCGTAATTATTCGGTTATTATATCTCACATTCGTTTTTCATTAATAATAGTGGCTCTTATATTTTTTCAGGCCATCGAATTAATAAAATCACATTATAATGTATTCACTTGGATTCGTGTTGTATTAATTGTGTATTTATTTAGTTATTTGTTGTTTATTAGCTCTTTAAGTGCATTAGTAGCTTTCGTAATTACATTAAGCTATTTTATTTTTCATAATTTAAAATTCAAATATACTTGGGTTTTAATTGCTGTTATTTATATTATTCCGTTAGTATATTTTGCTTATGTATTGAGTGATTTTATTCCTAAAAAATCATTTGAACAAGTTTGTTTAGAAAGCGGTATTAGTGGTGATGAAAATTATTATCTTAAAGTAAGGGCAAAAGAAAATGGGTTTTTTGTTGGTATTGATATAAACGAAAAAAAAATAATCAGTAGCTGGAACGCACAACATCAGCTTAAAATTAATGAAAGTACCGAGGGGGAGTCATTAAAATACACTCTGTATAGATATTTGACTTCTAT
>DAOVUO010000350.1 GCA_030632545.1 Bacteroidales bacterium | reverse complement strand
GGATAGAAAAATACGGATATTCGGAATTTAAATATGGTAATGCTTATTGGCAGCCAATTTACGATGAGTTTAAAGAGTTGTCGAGTAAAAATAAAGCATTGTCGGGTAATAGTAGTTTATTATCTGCTACTAAAAACGAAATAAAATCTCAGGTTCAGGATGTGCTAAAATCTCTTTTGTTACTATTACAAGCAAACAAAAAATCAACATGGCAGCAAGTAGCTCGCTCTTGGGGATTTCAGAAAGAACGATATTAGATTTTTGATTGACGATTTATGATTTACGATTGTTGATTGACGATTGGGCTGGCGCAAGAGATTTATGATTGACGATTGTTGATTTACGATTTACGATTTGGCTGACGCAAGAGTTTTTAGATTTATTATTTATTATTTGGCTGCGCAAGCTTCAACTAATCACTAATCACTATTTACGGTTGATAATTGATAATTGCTCATTGACCATTGACCATTGACCATTGACCATTGACATTGACCATTGACATTGACAAACCTTATTTAATATTAAAGAAAGAAATACTTTCTTCTAATGCCTGAGCCTGAGCAGCTAGCTCTTCGGCACTTGCAGCCATTTCTTCAGATGCGGCAGCATTCTTTTGTGTTACCATTGTTAGTTGCTGTAGCGATTTATTTACCCTATCTGCCCCAACACGCTGTTCCATACTTGCTACGGCTATTTCCTGTACAAGAATAGATGTTTTTTCTATTTCGGGAACAATTTTAGAAAGCTGCTCACCTGCCTCATTGGAAATTTTAACTCCATCTAAAGAAAACTGACTAATTTCACGAGCTGCATCTCCGCTCAAAACTGCTAGTTTTCGTACTTCGGCGGCTACCACGGCAAATCCTGTTCCGTGCTGGCCTGCACGTGCTGCTTCTACTGCTGCATTTAAGGCTAAAATATTTGTTTGAAAAGCAATATCGCTAATCACTGATATTTTTTCAGCAATATCATTCATTGCTACAACCGATTTTTGACTTGCTTCATTACCTTGTCTAATACCATCGGCGGCACGTTTTGCTATTTTTTCAGTTTCTTGTGCGTTATCGTTACTCTGCTGAATATTAGCATCCATTTGCTCCATAGATGCAGATACCTGTTCCGAGGAGTTTGCTTGTAGTGCATTTCCTTGAGATAATTCCTGAGAAATAGAACTCATTTGGTCGCTGGCTATAGCAATATTTGAAGCTCCACTTAACACAGAGCTAATTACTTCGCTTATTTTATGCGCCATTACTTTTAAGTTCTCCATAGTTTCAGAAATCTCATCTTTTCCCCTAATTTCAACTTTAGTCATCAAATTTCCGTTTGCAATAGCTTTAATATTATTATTTAATCTTGCTATTGGTTTGGTAATACTATTAATAATAATAACAATTAATAAAATGGCTAATAACAAGCCTATAATTGCTAAAATAATAGAGTTCCGCTTCATTGCTTTTGTTAAATCAACAAGCTCTTGATTGTCTTTTGCCAATAGTAAATTTTGGTCGCTTACCATAAGTTTTAGCGAACGTATAATTTCTTTAGCTTTGGGAGCTGCTTTCGTTTTTAACAAAAAGTTTGCAATATTCCAATCTTCTTTCCCTCGTAATTCAATCATTTTGGGAGGGTGTTTTACAAAATCTTCTCTGGCTGTTCTAAAGGTATTGAAGATTCTTTTTTGCTTTGTACTAAGTTTTTGATAATTATTGACTAAATCATTATATCTAGTTTCATTCTTAGTCCAAAGTCTGTTATATTCATTACTAAACTTGGGTTCGCCAGTTAGTAAAAAAGCACGAATATTTGCAATTCCTAAACCCAGTGTTCCTCGTACATCGGCCATCATTCCTAAAATAGCCTTTCTCTCGGCAGTAGCCTCCAAATCTGCCTCTAAATCAATCATCAGAGTAATATTTTTTGCCATTATGTTGGCTTTGGGTGCTGCTTGTATTAGCAATATTTTGTATGCAGGTATATTCTCATCAGTATTTGCTATGGCCTCAATATCTTCTTGATAAGTCCTAAACTTGTCCAAATTTGACTTTATATCATTTAATCGTTGTATATTTTCTGGGTTTGTCCAGCTTTTAGATAATTTATTCATATCGGCTAATGGCGCATCAATATATACTCGCCAAGCTTCTGCTCTCACCTTTTTTAATGATGGGTCGCCTATTAACATCCAGCCCCTTAATCCAGCAAGAGACTGATTAACTCCACTTAACATTTTTAAGCTAGCCTGTGCGGTTGGCGAACGTGTTTCTGCTATGCGATTTACAAGTATGCTGTTTTGTTGCAATCCTATATAATTGATTATAACAACAATTGCGAGTATAAGCGAGATGCTAGTAAACCCTAGTATTAATTTGTTTTTTATTGTAAAGTTCATAATTATTACTTTTTTTTCAATTGCTTGAGAAAATATACGGAATTCAAATTAAGTATATGTAACAAATATAATTCATTTTTTTCTGTTTTACAACAGGTGTATATTCCAATAGTTCCCCAATGTTCGGAGCAGGCATCTAATTATTTGCAAAAATATATTTATTAAGGGATTGTGATGTAATGAATTGACAGTTTTAAACCAAGTTATTTCGGAACAATCCCTTATAACTG
The DNA here is from genome assembly GCA_030632545.1 of Bacteroidales bacterium. Taxonomy (GTDB): domain Bacteria; phylum Bacteroidota; class Bacteroidia; order Bacteroidales; family DYOH01; genus DYOH01. The sequence goes on along the minus strand of DAOVUO010000350.1, from coordinate 1,254 downwards.
CTAGGCATTCACAACTTATAACTTAAAACTTTTCGCCTACAATAACTCGCAACGATTTTTCGTGAATTTTGATTTTAAGCTTTTTCCCAAAATTAATAGGCTCACCATCCATGTGTCCTAGTATTGGATTTTTATGTTTGATAGTAATTTTTTTTCCTCTAAACAATTGTGTGTATTTATTTTTCTCAATTCGTTTGGTAAATAACTTTAATCCAAGATTAGGAGCGGCATGAGCAGGGAATTTCTCAATTAAAGTAACATCAATAAGTCCATCGTCGATTATTGCTCTGGGAGCTATATGCGCCTCAAATCCGTATTCCGAAGAGTTGGCAATACTTATAACAAAAGCCCTTTTTTTAAACTTCTCACCATCAATTTTAATTCTGTACTTCTTAGCTTTATACTTAAAAAACTCTTTTACACTTAGTTTAAAATATGGATAAACACCACGTTTGCCATGTTCAGCAAATTTATGACTGATATGTCCATCAAAACCCACACCTGCCATATTTACAAAATGGTAATTATTTATTTCTACCGTATCTATTAATTTAATATCTAGCTTATTAATGTTTAGTATGGCTTTATCAATAGATAGTGGAATTTTTAAATAGCGTGCTAAACCATTTCCCGAACCCGTAGGAATAATGCCAAGTGCCGTTTGTGACTTTATTAATCCTTGGCTAACTTCGTTCATTGTTCCATCGCCACCAACAGCAACAATAATATCATAGTTCACTGCTTCTCTTTTAGAAATATCAATGGCATCTTTAGCTTTTTGAGTGTAAGCAATAGAATACTCAAATTTTTGTTTGTCGAGCTTTGATTCAATACTTTTTTCAACCAGTTTTTGTTTTCCTACTCCAGATATTGGGTTTATTATAAATAGTATTTTCATTGATTTTAGTTTAACGTTATTTGTCCTTCCGCAGCTTCTGGTCACATTTTTACTTAAAACTTAGCACTCGAAACTTAAAACTTACCAAAGCCTTATACATTACAAAGTAATAAAATTTATAGATATAGTTAAATACAAATTACAAACGCCAGCATTAACTTGCAAATAATTTATATACTTTTACATAAAAGAGTAAATTATGAGAGCCTTACTTTTATTTTAAGTTTGTACTTGAGTTTCCTCAAAAATCAATCTAGTCTATCTGTAACATATTGATATACAAGTGAGAAATATTTTCCAGAAGTGGAAGTTTGTTTTTTTTAACTAAAATTGAAGATTCCTTAAAAAATGGAGTC
>DAOVUO010000228.1 GCA_030632545.1 Bacteroidales bacterium | reverse complement strand
CTCTTTCCCTTTAATTTCAATTTTTTGGATTTTTTTAAGCATTCCCTTATCCATATCCACATACAGCTTAATTCCAGAGAAAAACAAATAGCCATCGCCACCACTTTCACGTGAAATCACCAATACTTCCATCAATTTTTTAACTTCATTAGCGGTTAAATATATTTGCGCAAGCGGATATCCAGGAATACCATCATTGCCTTGACCTAATGACATAACTCTAAAAATATCTGGCACACCAATAATACCTTTATCGCCTTTTAATAAATCTTCCCTAATTGTACCTGATGTTACAAGGCTAAAATCAGCAGAACTTCCCATAGAATTAGCATAATACAAAGCTGCATCAGCAACAAAAGGGCCAAGATTACTATTTCCAAAATCATTGTATTTGCATACTAAATCAAAACTAGTTTCAGCAATTTGCTGATTATAAGTTAAGCCTAATTTTGATAAATAATTGGCATCAATAAACTCTTTTTGCTTCTCAATTTTGTCAAAAACTAATTGATTACCCTTAATATTATCATCAACAGAAAGAAGTTCGAAATTTAAAGATGAAATTTTATTATTTTCAAATTTTAGATTTATTTTCCCAACATTTTGAGCATAACTTCCTGTTTGAACAATGTATGTATTATTTATTTTAATTGGTTTTGGTGTTTCTACATGTGTATGTCCACTAATAATAATATCAATTAATGGAACTTTTTCGGCCAATTCCATATCCTCACCATAAAAAACTTTTTCTTGTTCATTAAAATATACCCCGCCATGGGAAAGACAAATGATAATGTCTACATTTTTCTCTTCCTTTAAGAATTTAGCCATTTTTGCCGCAGTCTTAATTGGATTAAGAAATTCAACTGGCTTTGATGCAGGAGCCACATCTTTTGCATCTTCGCCTACTAATCCAAATAATCCAATTTTAAGTCCATTTTTCTCAATTAGAGTATATGCTTGTATAGTACTATCCTTATAAAAACCTTCTAGTTTGTCATCTTCAGTTGATTTCTCGCTAAATTTCATATTTGAAGCAACAATTTGTGGTATTTCGCCATTCTTTTTGGCTGATTTCAATATTTCTGCTAATGCATCTGGGCCAAAATCAAATTCATGGTTTCCAAGTGTAATTACGTCGTAGCCTATCTCTTTCATTAAGTTGAGCTGAAAACCAGTTTCTCTTTCGGCAAAATGAAAAAGACTACCCATTAAAAAGTCACCAGCGTCCAATATTAAAGTATTAGCATTTGATTGTTTTCTTGTTTCTTCAAAAATTGTTGCTAAACGAGCAAATCCACCAATTGTACTATCGTTTCCAGTAATTAAAGGTGAATACTCACTTTCTGGACCATAACCAGTTAATTTTGAATGCAAATCGTTTGTATGCAAAATAATAAGTTCCTGAGCATTTAGATTCATGGAAAATAATGTAAAAATAAGAATTCTAAAAAAAGTTTTCATAATGGTTATTATTAATCAGTTGATGTAAAAATATTAGTAAATAAAGTTAACAAAAAAATCTCGTAAAGTGTGACACATCTATATTTGAGAAAAAAATTGTTTCAGCATAGTAAAAAAGCTTGGATACATATCTGCATCCTCATCAAGAAGCTCATATAAATTTTCATTATTTTGTTCAAATATTTCAATAAATTGAAAATATACCTCTTTACGCATATTAATTAATATCAAGTTATTCAATTTCAGTATATCAATCATATATTGAGCTTTTCTTCTTTCTAACTTATCCAAGTTTGCATTTGGCATTATTTTTCCCTCTTGAGTATATATAAAATACTGTTCGATATTTTTGATCTCAAAAGGATGTAAAAACAGAGACTCGTCATACTTCTCATTCTTATTATGTCCACAAAATTCAGATTTTTTTGTTTTATTAGATATATCAAATCCATTACATGATAAACCTAAGTTTCCTTGTTTAAAAGTTTCTTGTGGAAATTTCCTCCGAGACTTAGGCTTAATGTGTTCAATATGAGAAATATCAGAGAGCACTTTGTTTAAATGGTGTATACTTAATATTTGTTCACAATATACGCAAAGCCCCTTTTGTTCTTTGTGAAAATGACTTCTTAATTTTTTCTTAATCCCAGTTGCACCAATAATTTTTTCAAATTTATGCCAAGCCTGCTCACTTAATGTGTCATCAATGATATAATCTTCTAAATATTTATCAAGTTCATTTTTTCTTATGAAATCCTCAAAATCATGACAAGCCTCAGTTTTACAGATATAGCGCATTTATTTTTTTGATTTTTTCCGATTTAATAATAAAAGTTGGTGATTTAAACGAATAATAAAAGGATCAGCACGTCCTAATAATCCTATCAATTCTTTTATTACATTATGCATTTTATGGGTATTAAAATCTACATCCAAAAACTGATTTACATATTCTATTTTTTCCTGAATTGCAAAAGGCCTAAGAGGAGTTCCCATTATTTCGTTTAAAATTCGGTTAGGTTCAAGTCCTCTGGTGTAATTTTCCTTCCCACCTACATTATTAGATTTGAGTTGATTATCAGAATAATGTAAGATAAAAAGAGAATCTGGATTAATTGAACTAATAATATGCGGCGAATGCGTAGCTAAAAATACTTGATTATTTTTACCTGCATTTTGATAAAGTTTAGACACAATCATTTGCCAACGAGGATGTAATGACAATTCTGGTTCATCCACAAAAATTAAGCTATTTTTTAATTGAATCGAATTCAGAAAAATAGCACGATAATAAATTTGCTTTTCGCCATCAGACAAATCATTCATTTCCAGCCGATTACCTTGCGTATTTTCAAACACAAGTTTATTATCATCAATATCTAATATTTTTGTACTAATATCTATATCTTTCAATAGATAATTAATTTCATCAATCCGTTTTTTTATTATTTCATCAGCACTAAATTCTCTATTCTCCAATAAATACCTATAAATTACTTTATCAAAATATTTTTCAATATCTTTATTAAAATTATCATAATCAATTATGTGTTTTAATGTATTTGAAAAATCCTTAACTTTTTTATCAAAAATATTACTACGCAAATAAGCTATAACAAACTTATTATCAAGCTCTTTGACGACATGTTTTAGTAAAGGTAAATTATCTTTAATTAATATTTTTTCACCAGTAATTATTCCACTTTCATCAACAACACTATCTACTTCAATACTAAAACGATATATTTTGTTATTATTTATACTTCTTAGAAAATAAGGTATCTCATCTAAAATTGTCTGTTCAACACCAGAGTTAGATAAATCAATATAGTTTTTAAAAGATTTGTTTAATTGTACAATTTCATCGCTATCAAATTCAATTTCTATCTCAACATTTTCAAATTCAATTTTTATTTCTGGTGTAAGTATAGCAATTAACAATTTAAGTAAACTCGTTTTACCTGTTCCATTTTCCCCGACAACAACAATAGTATCTAAAACATTCCCATCATTATCAGTAAAATCAAACTCAATATTTTCAAAAATTTTGTAATTTTTAATTTTTAATCCACGTATCTTCATTTTTTAAATATTTCAGTTAATCACTTACAAATATAGTTCTTTTATTTTTTTTAAATAGTTAAAGGAAATAAAATTCTTAAGATCTAATCCATATATTATTTTTCAATTTGTATTTTTTGCCATAGCATAAGGCTAATAATATATCCAAATATAAAATTTGAAATAGCGACTTCAAACCCATGTCCGAGTCGTATCATATATGGCATTAAGTCGTTTGGTGGAATGAGAGGTGCTATACCGCCAACTATTGCAAAAATTAGCCCTGTGATAATAGCTGTGTTTTTCTTAGAGCTTAATAAAGTTCTATTAATAAGAATGGCAATCGCAACAAAAATAAACCCTCTAAAGAATAAATTTGTCATAATAATAGTAATGAAAGGAGGTATTTTATCACCGTAGAATTCATTCATGGCAGGATTTAGCATCATCAATATCATTCCTGCCACAATATAAAATGGGAAATAAATAAAATTAGCACCTAAAATTTTTAGAATCCAGTTAAAAACACTTCTTTGCTGATAAATATATTCTTCTTGTAGATTTTCTGAAGCTTTCCATTTTCCCAAAAACAGCACAAGTAAATATGAGCTAATTGCTGTATATGGTAGTCCTACGAGTAGTATTTTTATACTCTCACTTTGATCCGAAACATTAAATATTAATGCCTCAATTATTATATTAAAATAGCCAATTACATAATATATAATAAACACTTTTAAATAGAGAGAAAGCCCAGTATGCTTATTGTTGAACACATACAAAGCTAGTGCTCCACATATTAATAAATTAGAAACTGTTTGCCATGCGTAAAATTCCATGTTCTGAATTTGGCTTAGAATCAAGTCAAAAATTACAGATAAAACTGTAATAATTAGAGCTGTAATTACTACTTTAAAATACTTATTTGTTCTCATGGTTTTGGTTTTAGTTATTTTTCTTTAATGCGATTATTGCCTTTTTTGCCCAATCTAGCGATGTTGCAATTGTTTCAAGACCATATTCAAATGCCAGTCGGCCTTGTATATGCATGCTTGATGATTCTTGCTTATGATATGTCTGAAGTTGCACTAAATAGATAGATGTTTTATCAATAAATGATTTTAAAAATTTCAGTTTTTCAGGATGAGATATTATATCTCCCATAAAACCAAAACGTAAAATCAAAATCTCCATTCGCTTTGAAATATCATCATCCGAAATATCTTGCTTTAGCCAATTAATTAATTCACTTTTTCCTTTAGCTGTATATCTTAATTTACTCTTTTTACCATCTGTAGACTGAATGCTTTCGATAAAGCCTAGTTTTTTAATTTTGTTGATAGCAGGGTAAACAGTACCTGGACTACCGCTATAACTGCCAATAGCTGTTGTTTCAAAAATAATTCTAATGGCATATCCAGATAAATCTTGGGCTTGGAGTAAGCCTAAAATAATATAATCTATTGTTGTAATGCGAATTTTTCCCATAATGATACGAATCGAGCTACAAAGATAGTACGATTCGTATTAAAACCAAATTTAAATATTTTTTAGCAATAGTTTAAGTAATACTTCCCCGATATTCGGGGAAGACAGTTAAGTTTTAAGTTTCGAATGCTAAGTTTTAAGTTAAATTGTGTGAATGCCTAAATAAGCTTGACCGTTTTTACTTTATACTGAAATCTTTTGTCTAATAAGTCACAAAAAAACTGGCCAAAAAAATAAAAGCATTTGATTTTTTTGGCCAGATAATTTTGCCTTGTATTTGATTGAACGTGAAATTAT
>DAOVUO010000485.1 GCA_030632545.1 Bacteroidales bacterium | reverse complement strand
TTTCCGTTTGTTTGTAAACCCTACAGGTAAATTTGTTATTGGCGGGCCTCATGGCGATACAGGATTAACAGGTCGTAAAATTATTGTAGATACTTACGGTGGAAAAGGCGCACATGGTGGTGGAGCATTTTCGGGTAAAGACCCTTCAAAAGTTGACCGTTCGGCAGCTTACGCAATGCGTCATATTGCAAAAAATACTGTTGCAGCAGGAGTAGCAGACGAAATGCTAGTACAAGTAGCTTATGCAATTGGTGTTGCCGACCCAATGGGATTATATGTAAATACTTACGGAACATCAAAACTTAAACTGAGTGATAGAGAAATTGCTGATAAACTAGAAAAAATATTCAATCTACGTCCAGGAGCAATTATCCGTCGTTTGAAACTTAAAAATCCTATCTATTTACCAACTGCTAGTTATGGTCATTTCGGAAGAGAATCATATTCTGAAAAAGTAATGCTAAAAGAAAACGGTAAAATGGTAGAAAAGGAAATTGAGTTTTTCACATGGGAGAAACTCGATTATGTTGATAAAGTAAAAGCTGAATTTGGATTGTAAATAATCTGGTTGCTGGTTGCTAGTTGCTAGTTACTGGGTTGACTAGTTGCTAGTATGCAGCACATTCGCTTTTCAGGTAATAGTTTACAGTAAAATGTGATATAGTTAGAACTTAAGATTTTAAGTTTATGGAAGCAAATATTGTTTATAAATCAATTCTTTATAAATTGAGTCAAATTCCTGTAGAATATTTATTTCAAGTAGATAGATATTTAGCAAATATTACTCTAGATATAAAAGAAAAGAATCGACAAAGTATTTTATCATTTGCTGGCGCATGGGATGATATGTATGATGAGGATTTTAATGCTTACTTAAACTTTGCCAAAAAAACAGGGAAAAGATTCTTTTGGAAGGGAGATTGAATTATGAAACAGGCATCAATCCAGCAGACCAGTAACCAGTCAAACTAGCAACCAGCAACCAGTATATGAGTGATATAGATATTCATGATGCAGCAGAGCAGAGTCCAGAAGAGGAATTAGAGAATCAATTAAGACCTTCACGTTTTGATGATTTTAAAGGACAGCCTAAAATACTCGAAAATTTGAAGATATTTGTAGAGGCAGCCAAAATGCGTGGCGAAGCTCTCGACCATGTTTTGTTGCATGGCCCACCGGGTTTAGGTAAAACTACACTTTCCAGTATTATAGCCAATGAGTTAAATGTAAATATGAAGTTTACATCGGGGCCAGTACTTGATAAACCAGGCGATTTGGCAGGGCTTCTGACTAATCTTGAAGAGCATGATGTGCTGTTTATTGATGAAATTCATCGACTTAGCCCTGTAGTGGAAGAATATCTCTACTCTGCAATGGAAGATTATCGTATTGATATAATGCTTGATAAAGGCCCAAGTGCCCGAAGCATACAACTAACACTTAATCCATTTACTTTAATTGGTGCAACTACCAGAAGTGGACTGTTAACTAGCCCGTTGCGAGCACGTTTTGGAATTAATTCACATTTAGAATATTATGATTTAAATGTATTAAGTGGTATTATTAAACGCTCAGCATTTATTTTAAAAGTAGCAATAGTTGAAACTGCTGCTGTGGAAATCGCCCGTAGAAGTAGAGGAACACCACGTATTGCAAATGCCTTACTTCGTAGAGTGCGTGATTTTGCACAAGTAAAAGGCAACGGCGATATAGATATTGAAATAACAAACTATGCCTTAGATGCTTTAGATATAGATAAACGTGGTTTGGATCAGATGGATAATAAAATATTGCTTACTATTATTGATAAATTTAAAGGAGGCCCTGTTGGACTTAATACTATATCTACCGCAGTTGGCGAAGATAGTGGTACTATTGAAGAAGTATACGAACCGTATTTGATAAAAGAAGGTTTTATTAATCGCACACCTCGTGGACGAGAAGTTACAGATTGGGCATATAAACATTTAGGTAAGATTAGATATGACGATATTCAAGGAAAATTGTTTGATGAATAATAAAACAGTAAAATTTTACCATATTGTTCTACTGTGCTACCCAGTTAATTAATAAGATAAAAGTTATACATTCTCGTATTTGCTATGCATGCATAAAATGTTAAAATGGATTCTTTTGATTGTAAAATAAGCAAATTTGATATTTTTGCGCCTTATTAAAAAGCAATTTATTATGAGATTTAAATTATTACTATTAACAATAATTATTGCGTTTGTACAATTTACTTTCGCTCAAAATAAAACAACTCTTACCGTTTTAAATGTAGATACACAAGGCTTAAATTTCACTCCTGAGCAAATGGGAAATTTACTTCGAATTGAAGCTGAAAAGCTTGACTCTTTCGAAGTTATGGACAGATATGACGTAGCTTATTTAATCAAAAAAAATAATCTTATACTTGACGATTGCTATGGAAAAATTTGTTTAGTGGAAACAGGCACTGTGCTTGGTGCTGACAAAATGCTAAGCGGAAGTGTGGAGCTTTATGGCGAGACTATATTTTTAACGCTTCGTTTAATTGATGTAAAGCGCAAGGTAATAGAGCGTTCGCATGTTCAAGAATATCTTGATATACCAAAGGAAATTCAATTAATGATGCGAGTAAGTTTGCGTAAATTATTTGATTTGCCAGTAGAAAAGAACCTAGAAGAGGGTTTAACAAAAAAGTTTAATTATGAGTCGGCTATAAATAATCCTAATGCCAATTCACTAAACCTA
>DAOVUO010000353.1 GCA_030632545.1 Bacteroidales bacterium | reverse complement strand
TTTTACCGTCTAATTCATTCGCTTGCTTCAATAATGTAGCTGCTTGTCCATCAAATTCTTTCTTTTTAGACAATGATTCAGTTGCTAAACGTTCAGCTTCTTCTGGAGCTAAACTACCAGCCTGAGCCTTTTGAAGTAACAACATGGCTTTTTGCTCCCAAGATTTTGCCTTACCAGCTGCATCCATTCCCTGTCGGCGTGTTCTGATTGCTATTGCTTTTACTTCTGCATAAGCTTTTAAACTCTGATCTAAATCTTTCTTTAAATCTCTAATTCCTTGTTCTGTAAGTCTAATGGGATCTTCCATCTTATCTACCAAGGCATTTGCTTCTGCCTGCCCCATTCTAAACATTCTTTTAAATATACTCATTTTTTAGCTGGTTTTAAGCGTGAGAAAATTGAATTAATTCATTTGAAAATTCCGACAGAAGTAAAGTAAGTGAATTTAAAGAACCTTCAAGTTCATTCATATCCAAATTCTCAACCTGTAAAGTATCTCTAAACAATACGTTTCCAGCCCCATCCAAAACAAATGCACCATGAATAATATCACGATTTTTCGTCAACAATTTTTTGTACATTTCACCATCATCTTTGGCTACTTTAAACAAATTCTGCTCAATTATTACAATTGGATCTGCTATTGCTATTAACATATTAGAAATACCATCGTTTTCATTTTCAATCACAAAGATATTATCTTCTTCGCTCTCACTTACGATACTAATTTCCATCTCTAGTAAATAATTTTTAAGCTTTTGAAAGTAATTTTCCATAATTACACGATTAGATTTATTTGCAATTTAAGGTAAATTTTTAAAAATTAAAAATGTACTTTGAAAAAATATTGTTTTATCCCTTTTTTATTGTGAATTTTAAAAGTGTTCCTTCGCCAAATTTACTCTCAACTTCAATTTTACCTCCATGCAACTCAACAAATTCCTTACAAAGAATTAATCCAAGTCCTGTTCCATTTTCATTTTCCGTTCCTTCTGTTGTTATTTGCTTGTCTATTCGAAATAATTTATCAACTACATCCAACGACATACCTACACCTGAATCTGTTACCGAAATTTCAACAAACTCATCGCTATATCTTTCATTACAAGAAATTGATACCTCACCACCTTTAGGAGTAAATTTAATCGCATTTGACACCAAATTTCTAACTACCACTTCAATTATGTCGCTATCAACAAAAACTACAATTGGACTATTTACGTAATTTACAAAAGATATATTTTTATTTTTGGCCACTAAGTTCATCACTTTATATACTTTTTCTACTATCTTTTTAAAATCAACTTGCTTGGGACTATATTTTATTTTTCCTGTCTGAGAACGAGACCAAGTGAGCAGATTCTCTAACAAATCGTATGTATTTTTTGATACATCACAAACATTTTTAACTAGTGAGAGCCTCTTTGTTTCATCATAAGTTTTGTAATTTTCTAACAAAATGGATGATAAGCCAATAATAGCATGAAAAGGATTTTTCAGATCATGTGAAATTATTGAGAAAAACTTATCTTTTGTTGCTACATAATCATTAAGCTCATCATTTTTACTTAACAATATTAATTTAGATTCTTCCAAACGATTATTTTGAGATCTCAATTCTTCTAAAAGCATTTCAATCTTTTTATTCTTTTTTAATTCATTTTCTCTCGAAAAGTATAAGTGCATAATGAAACTAAGCAAAAAAAGCATAACAACAGAACCAATTACAGCATACCATACATATCTTATCAACAGCCGACTAAAAAACGTATCGCTTTGATATGAGATAATTAATGCAACATTTTTATTGCTGTAATTTTTTATAGGTAAAACTGAAATCAGAAAATAATTATTAGCATATTTAATCACAACTGCACCTAACTCAAAAGAATCCATCATCTTAATCAAATTTGCATTTTTTGATGCAATACTCATTAATTTACTTAATTGAACAGTATTAATCCTCTTTGCTCTAATTTCAGATAAACCATCCTTATCAGATAAAAAATTATCAGATATAGTGCAATCACTATAATTATTCTGCTCATCTCTAAAAACTTTCTCCTTAACCTCAGATTTTGAAATCACAAAATCACAAATTAAATCATCCCTATACTCAATTTTATCCACTATTGCTCTAAATGACACACTTACTTCAATAGTTCCAATATGCTTATTATGATAAGTCATTGGAAATACGTACCTGAAACCATTAAAAATACGTCCTTCTTCAAACCCCTGAGTATTTACTTTATTTTTGTTAGCATCTCTTACAGTAGCCCTAAAATTTGTTAAATCATCGCCATACTTTTTAGGCCGATGAAAACGTAAAAAGCTGGTATTGTCAGTCAGATGAAAGTGCAACTGCCTGTAATTAAACAATTTAATTTCTTCGTAAGATTTAAGCAACAATCCATATAAACTATCTCTAATTACTACTTGTTCCAAACTATCAGAATCGTAAATACCACTATATAACTGTAATACATTATTGTTATTAATCATTGAATTAAAATATATTCTTGCTGGCACACGATAAGTCTCCTGAACTTTTTCGTAAGTATTTTGTAATTCAATAGATTTTCCTTTGAGATATGAACTCTTAGATTGATTAAAAAAATAATTCAAAACAATTAAATACAAAAACAACATAAAAACATAAACAGTAATATGTAGCCAATATCGCTTAAGTAATTTCATATACTTCTTTTTGAAACTTAAAGATACAAAACATTTAATGATTCCATTAAATAAAGTTTTTTTTCAAAATAGAAAACACCTATTTTTGGTTGATAAATAATAAAACGAATTGTGACGTTGCAAATTTTAGATTTAGAAAATATATTCCTATGAAAAAAATACTCATCGCAAATAGAGGCGAAATTGCCATCAGAGTAATTCGCTCGGCCAAAAAAATGGGCATCCGTACAGTAGCCATTTATTCTGATGCCGACAAAAACTCACCACACGTTAAATTAGCTGACGAAAAAGCTTATGTAGGAAATTCACCATCAGCAGAATCGTATCTTCAAACTGATAAAATAATTGAAATTTGTAAAAAATTAAATGTAGATGGAATTCATCCAGGATACGGTTTTTTGTCAGAAAATGCAGATTTTGCTCGTAAAGTAAGCGAAGCTGGCATTACTTTTATAGGGCCAAGTCCTGAAGCTATTAGAATTATGGGTGATAAACTAATGGCCAAAGAAGCAGTAAAAAAGTACAATATTCCTATGGTTCCAGGCACACCAGATGCTATTTCCGACATAAAGGAAGCGTTAAATATGTCGAAAAAAATAGGCTTTCCTGTTTTAATAAAAGCAGCCGCAGGCGGTGGTGGCAAAGGGATGCGTGTAGTTGAAAAGGCCGAAGATTTTGACGAACAACTAGAACGTGCTGTTAGTGAAGCTAAATCAGCTTTTGGCAACGGTGCTGTGTTTATTGAAAAATATGTTACATCACCTCGCCATGTTGAAATACAAATAATGGCTGATACTCATGGTAATATTGTTTATTTATTTGAACGAGAATGCTCTATTCAACGCCGACATCAAAAAGTGGTAGAAGAAGCCCCATCGGCAGTTTTAAGTCCTGAATTAAGAGAAGAAATGGGAAAATGTGCCGTTGACGTTGCCAGAGCATGCAATTATGTTGGTGCCGGAACTGTTGAATTCTTACTAAATGCAGATAAAGATTTCTATTTCTTAGAAATGAATACTAGACTACAAGTAGAGCACCCTGTTACAGAAATGATTACAGGAAAAGACTTGGTTGAAGAGCAAATTAAAGTTGCTCGTGGTGAAAAACTAAGTTTTAAACAGGACGATATAGCTATAAACGGACATGCAATTGAAT
>DAOVUO010000461.1 GCA_030632545.1 Bacteroidales bacterium | reverse complement strand
GGAATATTTAATTTTGTAATTTGCTGACGAATTCTATCAAAAGTTAGGTTCACTTTCCAGTTTAGATTATTTTTTTCAATTATTTTTAAACCCAATGCTGCTTCGTAAGACCATGTACTAAGTGTACCTACGTTTTTCCATTGACCAGGATAACCAAGATGAGAGGCAAGAGGTGCTAGAGCAAATACATCTTTAGTGTCTGTTTTTGAATAACTTAGTTGTAGGTCAACTCTATTCATTATTGTAGCGTCTAATGCAAGTTCAAGCTCTTCAGATTCAGATGGCTTTAAATCATTGTTTCCAAGTGTTGATTTTTGTAAGGCACCATTTGAAATACTCCAAGTTTCGTATTGATAAGAAAATCCAGGTCTTTGTCCAGCAGTACCATAAGCTGCTCTGATTTTTAATTCATCAATTCCTGGAATTTTTATGTCCTGACTTATTCTGTATGCAGCGGATACTCTATAATAATCGTTCCAACGTTCGTTTACACCAAAAAGCGAAGAACCATCTTTTCTGTAAAGTGCTGAGAATAAGTAACGGTCTTTGTAGTCAAAATCTACAATTCCAAAAATATTTTCTGCTCTAATAATTCCTTCATAAGAGCTCATGCTCGAAAGCTCAGCATTTGTGTTGTTTAACTGTGGTATATTTGCAGTAAGAAAATCTCTACCCGTAACCCAAAAATCGTGATAATTTTTGTCTTCATACAAATAACTAATCTTCGCTTTAACTGTTAGTTGATTAAAAATTTTATTAAAATTAGCAGTAGTTTGAAATGTTTGGTAGCTTGAACTGTATTGTTCCATGTAAATAGAACCGTCAATAGTCTGACCACCACCATATAAATACCCTCTTGGTGTAAATGTAGACCAATCTTTGGATTGCTTCTCGATAGTATATTTAGTGTTGAAATTTAACCATTCAAATAGTTCGTAGTTAATTATTATATTACTTAATAGAGTTGTTTTTGTTGAAGTTCTTTCCCTGTAATATAATGGATATAAAGGATTTTCTTCAATGCTCCATGGATCTGGTTTTATTTTGTATGAGCTTCCATCTTCGTTCTCTTGCTCTAAATCAACATCTGGCGAAAGAAATAATAAATCAAAAAATGAGTTTGTTGAACCTGGATTATCAGAATTTGTGCTTATTAATAGGTTTGATGTAGATATTTTTATTTTTTCATTTAGATAATGGTCAATATTTACACGAAAATTTTGTCTATTATATCCTTTTGTCGAAAACAAAATTCCACTTTGTTTGTTGTTTTCAAAAGACATAAAAATATTAGTTTTAGCTGAGCGATTAGCCATACTAATATAATTTGTATAGTAGCTTCCTGGATTAAAGAAATTATCCTGATTATTGTTAATAAACCCGTATTCATTATCTGAAATATGATCCTCTTCTAATCGTCTACTTCCTCTGGAAATACTTCCATCTTCGTTATAACGAACACCTTCGTATTTTGTAAAATAATCAAAATCTTTATAATCTAATGAAAGTTCATAAGGGTGATGTTCTGATAATTCTATGTTTTTTGTAATACTCGAACTTCCGTATTCATTTCGCACTTTTATTTGTGTTTTTCCTTCCTCGAGGTTATTTCCTCTATTTGTTGTAATTAAAATAACTCCACTACCAGCTTTTGAACCATATAAAGACGCTGCTGCAGCACCTTTTACTACTTCAATTGACTGAATATCGTCAACATTAATGTCGGCTAATGAGCTTTCGAAAATATTTCCATCAACCAAAATTAAAGGGGCTTGATTTCCTGTTATCGAAGTTGAGCCTCTTAGTCGAATACTTGCCCCTGAGCCTGGTGTTCCATACGCTTGTGTGATTTTAACACCTGCAATTTTTCCTTGTAGAGATGTTGCAGCAGAGGATGCAGGAGCTTCGTTTAATTCATCTGCATTTATTTTTGCTACGGTAACTGTAAGTTTTTTCATGCTTGTTTTTCCTGCTACACCAGAAACCACAATTTCATCTAGCCCAATAGCTTCTGGAACTAAATGAATTTTAAAATTGGTTTTATTCTCAATTTTTTCTACAACTGTTTTATAACCAATAAATCTAAAAATTAGAGTTTCGGCACTAGAACTAATTTTTAGTGAAAAGTTACCATCTAAATCGGTAACTGTGCCATTTGTTGTTTCTCTCACCAATATACTAGCACCAGGTAATTCCATATTAGTTTCGTCATAAACTGTTCCTGTGATTACAATAACCGTATCTTTAGGATTGTAGTTTATACTAATATCTGTTTTAATAATTACGTAAAAATCCTTTCGGATTTTTTTATAAGTTAAAGAACTACCCTTAAACAAAACTGCAAATGCATCTTCTATGTTAGCAGTTCCTAAAGCAGATTTGCTATTTGTGAGTTTAAAATTATTAAAAATGCTGCTCTCATAAGTAATAAAAACATGGAATTTATTCTCAAGTTTTTTTATCATTCCTTCTACTTGTGCATTTTTTTGCCTCAATTCAGTTGATTCAATTAATATAGAATCTGGTGTTTTTGACGCATACATTTCCCCATACAGGATAGAAACTATCCCAATCAATAGTATAAATTTTCGCATAATTAACTGTTTATTTAATTATAATAGTGTCATTTTGAATACTAAGTTCTTCTCCTAAGATTTCCGAAAGCGCTTTTAATAGGATATCTAAATCATCTATTGGAGCCGAACCATTTAATCGTTTATTTATTAATGACTTATTTTTAATATTTACTTTTTTTCCAAAAACTTGATTTATAATATGTGCTACTTCTGATAAATTAAAATTATTAAAACGAATTCGTTTTTCCTTCCAAATAGAAAATAAATCAGGATTAACAACATCCTTTTTTAAAGAATTGTTTTTTTTATTATAGGAAATACAATCACCAGGCGACATTACTATATCTTTTTGCTCGCCTT
>DAOVUO010000427.1 GCA_030632545.1 Bacteroidales bacterium | reverse complement strand
GATGAGGTGGAAAATGGTATAGAAAATTATGCTTCTCAGCTTAAGCTTTATCCTAATCCAGCACTAAACTATATTTTACTTGATGGCGATTTTAAAGACATTGTATATTATCGAATTACTAATATAAAAGGATTTGAAACTAGTTCAATGGAAATATTGCTGGACTCAAGAATAAGTGTCTCTCACTTAATTCCGGGATATTATATTTTAGAAGTCATTTCAGGACAAGAGATTATAAGACAAATGTTTATCAAAAACTAATTTGCCTAAGGTTTAGCTTTAGCTTTAGTATTCTGTGTTTTAAAATATTTCTCTTATGATTCAATACTTCGTTAAGATTTACTAAATTTACTGTTTCAAAACTGTAGACCGCTAGTTATAAGCAATATAGTAAATAAAGCAAAATTTAGTAAATCTATGTATTTCAGTAGTTTATAAAAATTCACCGAAGCATTGATGATTAGCATAAGCATTTATGCCGATGTATAGAATGCTTTGATAATTATCGGTTTTAGCCAAAACTATTTATTGCTTTTTGGATAAAGCCGCAATACCTTTTGTATTATACTCCATACCATTGTTCGGGGCAGGCAGTTAAGTTTTAAGTTTAATCAAACTGTTCAAATTCGCTATCCAAATTTTTATCTGATAAATCAATAAAGTCTTCTTTTTTTGTTTTTTCAATTGGGCGCTTTACAGTTTCTAATTTTGGTTCTAATAATTCAAAACCATCGTTTTCATCCACTTTTTTTATTGTATTTTTCACCACAGTACTAGTTCCTATATTAAAAATAGAAATCATTTCTTTTAAACTTGCTGCTTGAATTGATAATTCTTCAGAAGCCGACGACATTTCTTCTGCAGCGGATGAATTTATATTAGTAATTTGAGTTAACTGATGTACTGAGTTGCTAATCATCTCAACACTATCTTGTTGCTCCTTACTTGCAGTTACAATTTCAGAAACTAGACTTGCACTTTTTACAATTTCAGGAATTAATTTATCCATCTGTTTTCTAGCTATTAGCGACATTGAGCTTCCTGATTTTGATATCTTTATTATTTCTACAGAAGCCTGTTGTGTTTTATCAGCAAGTTTTCTTATTTCCTGTGCTACAACAGCAAATCCCAAGCCTTTATCTCCAGCTCTGGCAGCCTCTATTGCTGCATTTATTGCAAGTATATCTGTTTTACCCGCAATTTCTGAAATAACTGATATTCTTTTCGAAATATCAGTTACTGCATCAATAGTATTATCAAAAATAGTTTTATTTTTTTCTAAGTTTTTAGCTGATTTTGTCGATATTTTCCCCGTATTTATAGCGTTATCACTATTCGCATTTATTATTGCCAGCATCTCTTCCATTGAGGCTGATATTTCTTCTGTAGTGGAGGCTTGTTCTTGAGCACTTTGCACAATTTGTTGAGAAATAGCACTTAGTTCTGTTCCTGCACTTAATACACTCGAAGAAGCATCGTCAATATTCACTATTATTTCTTTAAAATTACTGGAAATCGCATTTGTTGAAATGATTAAATCACCAATTTCATCATTTCTATCATTTGTTATTTTTATATCAATATTTTTTTGTGCAATTTTTTTCAATGCAGCTATCACTTTATGTAGTGGGTCCGAGATTGTTTTGGCTAAATAATAAGCAGAAAATATAATCAAAAGTAGAGATACAATAAAAATGCTTAAAATAACATTTATTGCTTTATTAATTGGTTCGCTTATTTCGTCTAAACTAACAGTAGTAAATGCAGCATAGTTTAAATCTTTTATAGTTAAAGGGGAATAATATACAATTTCTCTATCTCCAGTACTTCCAATTTTTTCATCCGAGCCAAAAGCATTCTCATTAAAGCATTTGCTTATTATATCATCAACTTTTTCATCACCAATTTTCCCAGTTTTAACTATTCTATTAGTTTTTAAACGAAATTTGTTATCTTTTTCAGATTTTCCAATTATGTAAGTTTCTGCAGTAGTGTAGGTGTCTCTCATTTCCGAAATAACGTCTTCTATTTCCGAATTATTAAGCTGTAGAACTAGAATTGCTACAAATTTTCCATTTACATATATGGGAGTGCCAATAAAGGCTGCTTGCTCCCCATTTGATGGTGCATAAGCCTCGTAATCAGCAATTACAGTTCTTTTTTCGGCGACTACTTTTTTCCAAAGTTCAGCAAAATGAGAATTCTTATACTCTCCATCAGATAAATTTGTTCCTAAATCTGCTTTTTGTGAAGCTGAAAACATAATATGCCCATGTTTTTTACAAATAATAAATATATCTTGGTAATTATTTATTTTAATGTAATTTTTATAGTATTCCACATAACTTTTTGTCAGTTGTTCATATCTTTCCGTATTTGTTGGATAGCTACCATTTTCTTTAACACCCATGTTTAGATGGTACTCTGATAATATTTTGTATAAATTTTGTATAGTTATAAATTTTGCCATTGATTCAATTCTATCCTCAGCTATTGTAAAATATTTTTCAATGTGTTTTTTCTCTTTTATAAGATTTGTTTTTAACGAAAGATGAATTTTTTCATTTATTGCATTACTGAATATACTCTTAAAAGTTATGCTAATTGAGCTTAATGAAATTAATCCAATTATGATAAAAACAAAAAGTATCCTTTTAAAAATTGTTATATTTTTCATCCTGTAAATTATTTATTACGTTTTTTTTAGCATAAAAGTTGTTACTTGCTAACTCAACAATGCACAATATGTTTAAAGCATAAATATACAATAAATGTTTTTAAAAAAAAATTAGTAGGAGACAACAATTTAATTAAAAAAATTGGAGAAGTTCTTCCTCAGTGTATTTTTCTAAGGCTTTAAGTTTTGGAAATTTTGGTTTTAGACTCAGAAAATCGTTAATTTCTGAAATTTGAGAATTGAAACTGCTTTTTGCAATACTGTAAATTAGTCGGCTCATGGTAGGAGTGAGGCTCTTTATTTTTTCTTCGATATGTCGCTTTTCTTCCAATAGTGATTCTATAGAGCGCAAATTGTAAATATCTACAAGTTTAGTATATTTTTTTTTTAATGTATAAAGCTCAAATTGTTTACTTTCAAGTGCCATACGAAAGTAAATACTTCTGTTTTCTGGATTCTCTAATTGTTGTTCAACTATAAGTATTTTCCGAATTAGCTTGGCTATTGAGTTTTTGTT
>DAOVUO010000203.1 GCA_030632545.1 Bacteroidales bacterium | reverse complement strand
CCATCTCAGGCTATCACATGCAAGAAGCAGGTGCAACTGCCGATATAGAAATGGCTTATACTTTGGCAGATGGATTAGATTATATCCGTACAGGAATTAAAGCGGGTTTAGATATTGATGCCTTTGCGCCACGTTTATCATTTTTCTGGGGCGTGGGAATGAACCATTTTATGGAAATTGCCAAAATGCGTGCTGCAAGAATGATTTGGGCTAAAATTGTTAAACAATTTAATCCAAAAAATCCAAAATCAATGGCTTTACGTACACACTCTCAAACTTCGGGCTGGAGTTTAACAGAGCAAGACCCATATAATAATGTGGCTCGCACATGTATAGAAGCAATGGCAGCCGTATTGGGACACACTCAATCTTTACACACAAATGCGCTAGACGAAGCAATTGCATTACCAACCGATTTTTCGGCACGAATTGCTCGTAATACGCAAATATATCTTCAAGAAGAAACACATATTACTCGTCAGGTTGATCCATGGGCTGGATCGTACTATGTTGAATACCTCACACATGAATTAGCACACAAAGCATGGGAGCTTATAGAAGAAATTGAAAAATTAGGGGGAATGTCAAAAGCCATAGAAACAGGGCTTCCTAAAATGCGTATTGAAGAAGCAGCAGCAAGAAAACAAGCTAGAATAGATACGAATAAAGACACAATTGTTGGCGTAAACAAATATCGTTTAGAAAAAGAAGATCCAATTGAAATTCTTGAAGTAGATAATACTACGGTCAGAAATACTCAAATAGCTCGTTTGGGGAAATTAAAAGCACAACGCAACAATCTTGCAGTAGAAAAAGCGTTAAGTGATATAAGCGAAGCAGTTAAGTCTGGTAAAGGTAATTTATTAGAATTAGCCATAGTAGCTGCGGCAGAAAGAGCAACATTAGGCGAAATTTCCCTTGCATGTGAAAAAATTGTAGGAAGATATAAAGCAGTAATCAAGAGTATTTCAGGAGTGTATAAATCGACATCAGAAAATCACGACGAATTTAAAAGTGCACAACAAAAAGTTGCACAATTTATGGAACTAGACGGTCGTAGGCCAAGAATTATGGTTGCCAAAATGGGACAAGATGGGCACGACAGAGGAGCAAAAGTAGTGGCTACAGCTTATGCTGATATGGGATTTGATGTTGATATTGGTCCATTATTTCAAACTCCTTTGGAGGCAGCCAAACAAGCAACTGAAAACGATGTACACATTTTAGGCGTTTCGAGCTTAGCAGCAGGTCACAAAACCCTTATTCCACAAGTAATTTCGGAACTTAAAAAATTAGAAAGAGAAGATATTATGGTAATTGCAGGTGGAGTAATTCCACATCAGGATTATCAGTTTTTGTATGACGCAGGTGTAGCTGGTATTTTTGGTCCTGGAACATCTGTAGCTACGGCAGCAAATAAAATTTTAGATATTCTCATAAAAATATATAAATGAAAAAATCAGTAGTTTGGATTAGTGTAATCATTAGCCTCGTATCTATATTAAGCTCTTGTAGTCATGTTTATTTTAATCAAGCTCAACCAGTTGATTCAAAAAACATTTATAAATTTCCGCTAAAATTTAGGGGCGTATGGACAGATAATTCAGATTCTGTAATAATTGGTAAAACCTATTTTAAAGACATTTCATATACTAATACCAAAAAAGCAAAGAATATTGTTGATACATCATCTTTATTTATTACAAAAAACAACAAAATTTATATTATAAGCTCCGAAAGTGAATTAAAGGTTAAAGGAGGATTTCCATATACACTAAAAAATGACACCTTATATTATACAGAAAGAGAAATAACTGAAATTAACTTAAGCAAATCGACTTTTTTAAGAAAATTAGACAATGATTATATCCTAAATATTAAACAAAAAAATCAATGGTGGGAAATTATATTAATTGCATACACTAAAGAATCTTCAATATTATTCAGACTTTTGAGTAAAGAAGATTTAGAAAACTTACCAAATGCGGAAGAAATTTTGTCTACTGAACAAGATAATTATTATCAAGCTAAATGGACTGCTGATGAACTAGTTAAAATAGTTGAAAACGGCTCATTTTCTGATACTATTCTTAATCTTGACATAAATAAAAAAAATCCATTAAAAAAGAATTAAAAACAACAGTTTGTAAAATTCTATTAGTAGAATTTGCCTCAACCAGATAGACACTACAATACTTACTCAAAGACACTTATTATAGTTATGCAAGAAATTTATGCACACAATTGCCCGCTTTGCGGTGGGAAGGGTGAAATTTTCTATCAATTCAAAAAAAGAATCTATTATCAATGCACAAATTGCAATGGAATTTATGTTGATAAGAATCTAATTCCTGACAAAAAATCTGAAATAAAACGATATAAAGAACATATTAATGACGTAGAAAATAAAGGATATCAAAATTTTGTTTCACCAATTACTTCTCGCATTTTACAAGATTATTCTAAAAAAAATAAGGGGCTAGATTTTGGAGCAGGTACTGGGCCTGTTATAGCAAAAATACTGAAAGACAAGAATTATAATATTGAATTATACGATCCATTTTTCTATAACCATCCTGAGCTTTTAGAAAAAAAATACGATTATATTGCTTGTTGTGAAGTTATTGAGCATTTTCATAAACCAAAAAAAGAATTTTTACTACTAAAAAAATTGCTCCATCCCAAAGCAAAACTCTATTGTATGACAGATTTATACGACAAAAGCATAGATTTCCATAAATGGTACTATAAAAACGACTTGACCCATGTATTTATCTTTCACAAGAATACAATCCATTGGGTGAAAAAAGAAATTGGCTTTTCAGATGTTACAATTAATGGAAGGTTAATTGTTTTTTCTAAGTAAAAACTTAAGAATAACCTTTCATTATTCCTCTTTCTGAATTCTCAATAAAACTTATAATTTTATTACGAAACTCAGATTCAGGAACTGTATTTTTAATTTCCAAAATTGCTTTTGCGTTATTTAAACTTGACTGAAATAAAATTCTATATGTACTTTGTATTTCACCAATTTGCTCATTTGAAAAGCCACGCCTACGTAAACCCACAGAATTAGTTCCTGCATAAGAAAGAGGCTCTCTTCCTGCTGTAACGTAAGGTGGAACATCTTTACGAACCAAAGAACCTCCTGAAATCATTACATGCTCGCCTATATGAACAAACTGATGAATAGCAGTAACTCCACCAATAACAGCCCAGTCGCCAACAACAATATGCCCAGCTAAACTTACAGCATTAGCAAGCACACAATTGCTTCCAATAATACAATCGTGAGCAACATGCACATACGCCATTATCAAATTATTATTGCCTATTACTGTTTTACCAGAGGCATTTGTTCCTCTATTTATTGTAACAAATTCTCTAATAGTATTATTATCACCAATTTCAACGGTTGTATTTTCACCACCAAATTTTAAATCTTGCGGAACAGCCCCAATAACTGCACTTGGAAACACGCGACAATTAGCACCAATTTTTGTGCCTGCCATTATTGTGGCATTAGATCCAATCCAAGTATTATCACCAATTTCCACATTTTCTTCAATAACTGCAAATGGTTGAATACTTACATTTTCTCCAATTTTTGCATTGGGATCTATATACGCCAGTTGTCGCTTATCCATAAATTTTTATTTTATTTATTTTTAATAATTTGAGCCATAAGTTCGCCTTCGGCAACAATATGCGATCCAACATAAGCTCTAGCACGCATATTAGCAATTCCACGTCTAATTGGACTAATTAGCTCTAAATCAAAAACAAGTGTGTCACCAGGAACTACTTTTTGCTTAAATTTAAATCTATCAATCTTCATAAAATAAGTACTATATTTCTTAGGCTCATCAACATAATTTAATACAAGCAAGCCTCCTGTTTGAGCCAAAGCTTCCACTATTAAAACTCCAGGCATAATAGGCTCATCAGGAAAATGACCAACAAAAAAAGGCTCATTCATAGTAACATTTTTTATCCCAATAATCTTATTCTCGGTCATTTCTATTATTTTATCAACCAATAAAAACGGCGGACGATGTGGAAGCATTTTTTTAATTGCATTAATATCCATTATCGGCGGAATATTAGGATCATACTTAGGATAATCCTTTTTCTTACCTTCTTCCTTTAAATATTTTCTAATTTCCTTTGCAAATTCAACATTAGAATAATGCCCTGGTCTAACTGCAAGTATTTTTCCCTTAAGTGGTTTCCCTACAAGAGCTAAGTCGCCTAATAAATCAAGCAATTTATGTCGTGCTGGTTCATTTGCAAAAACTAAATCCTCATCGTTCAATACTCCCCTACCTTTGGCTTTTACCCTTGGGCGACCAAGCATATCAGATAAATGATCTAATTCATCTTGCGGATACTCTTTTTCCATTAAAACAATTGCATTATCCAGACTACCACCCTTAATAAGATTGTTTTTATATAAAAATTCTAAATCACGTAAAAAAACGAAAGTTTTACACGAAGCAATATCAGTTTTATAATCGTCTAATGAGTTTAAAGTTGCATATTGATTTCCAAGTAGCTCGGAATTATAATCAATCATTACATTGAGACTTAAAGTATGCTCAGGAAAAGTCATTAACTCAATTCTATTCTCTTCGTCAGTGTATTGTATATTTTTCTGAATTTCAAAATAGTCTCTATCTGTTTTTTGCTCAACAATACCACTTTCAAGTACTGCTTTGCAATAAGGATCGGCACTACCATTAAGAATAGGCATCTCAGCAGCATCAATCTTTATCAAACAATTATCAATCTGCATTCCATAAAGAGCTGATAATACATGCTCTACAGTACCAACACGCACACCATTACCTTCTAACACAGTACTACGACTAGTATCCACAACATTATCAGCAAGGGCATTAATTATTGGTTGCCCTTCAATATCAACTCGCTGAAATTTATACCCATGATTATCTGGTGCTGGACATAAAGTTACAGTTGAAGTAAGACCTGTATGAAGACCTACGCCTTGTAAGGATATTTCGTTAACAATAGTTCTCTGTTTATCAGCCATATTATAATTATTTAGATTGACTATTATTTTTAATTTCTTTTATTTCTCTCTCTAACTGAGCTAATTTCTTGTATAACTCAGGTAATCTTCTGAAAATTATATTCGATTTCTGAAAATCTCTTAAGTTAAAAGCTGGTGAACCTTGAATTGTTGTATCTTTTTCCTTAATAGTTCCAATAACTCCAGCCTGTGCCCCTATTTTTGTACCATCAGCAACTTCAATGTGTCCTGCAAAACCAACTTGCCCACCGATTAAGCAGTTTTTTCCAATTTTTGTTGAACCTGAAATACCAGAATGTGCAGCAATTACAGTATTTTCACCAATATCAACATTATGTGCTACTTGAATAAAATTATCTAGTTTAACGCCTTTCCTTATAATTGTTGAACCTAAAGTTGCTCTATCAACGGCACAATTAGCACCAATTTCAACATACTGCTCAATTATCACATTTCCCAATTGCGGTATTTTATCATAATTTCCATCGGCATTAGGTGCAAATCCAAATCCATCGCTACCTATTACAGTTCCAGAATGAATAATACAATTATCACCGATTTCACAATTATGATAAATTTTAACTCCTGAGTGTAAAACTACATT
>DAOVUO010000264.1 GCA_030632545.1 Bacteroidales bacterium | reverse complement strand
TAGCCATGCGGCTTTAGCCCATGTATTAAAAAATTTAGCACAGTTCCCTCCTTTGTATTTTCAGCAAAAACATAGTTTTTGCTGAAAATACAATATCCGAAAGCCCTGACAGGACTATACTCATTAACAACTAATTAGCCCTGACACAATTCATTTAATTAAGTGAATCCTGTCAGGGCTAATATGATGAATGACAAGCTATTGTAGCTATGTTTGCTATGTTTGCTTATTTATGCTTGTTTAACTTTTATCGTAATTTCAGGTCTAATAGTTTCAAAATCTAATATTACATCAATCATTTCCTGTCGGTTTGGTTTTGATTTACCAGTTTTCACATCTACCGAAACTAATGTAACTAAAGCGTAGGCAGTTGGTTTTATGCCATTTTCGGTTTGTTTTACTATCCAACATTCAAAATCGTAACTTTTTTCACCAATTCTCGAAACTCGCGTATATGCCCAAATTTCATCACTAAAAAATACAGGTGCAAGATATTTAATATCAATTCTACCTACTACAACATCAAAATCTAGGCTTTTTTTCTCATAACCCATTACATCGCCCATATACTGAATACGGCTTTCCTCTAAATAACTTAAATATACCTTATTATTTACATGCCCAAGTGTATCTAAATCATCATATCTAATTTTTAAGCTTACTTTACTTTTGTAATTTTCAAAATTTATCTGCTTACTCATAATTTTATATGTAATATTTATTTGAATTAATTATATTTTAAAAAAATGTGTTTTCAAACTTTTCTTTTGGAAAATCGTTAATTTCCTCACTTTTCAATCACTACTACTCTATGTTTTTTTGCAAAGATGTAATTTTTTTTAAAAATACCTTGCATGCATAATAATTTTTCATACATTTGCAATGCAAGCATAATAAATTTTTAATGTATGAAATTGCAAGAAACAGTTGATTATCACATAAAGGCTACTTGGCACTCTATTACAAGAATGTATAATCAAATTGCTATTCAGTATGGGACTTCACAAACTATTGGTTATGTGCTAATTAACGTAGATAAAGCTGGCACACCTGCCACTAAAATAGCACCTCTTATGGGTATGGAGCCAACAAGTTTAAGCCGTTTGCTTAAAACCATGGAAGATAATGGTTTAATTTATCGTAGGGGTGATGAATTAGATAAGCGAATAGTACGTATTTTTCTTACAGAATTAGGTGTGGAAAAGAGACGTGCTGCAAAACGTGTTATTAAAGATTTCAACGAAAGCTTAATTGCGCAAATTCCTCAAGAAGAAATAGATACTTTTTTGCGTGTGGTGAGGAAAATTAATTCCGTAACAAAAGATTTTAAAGATAAAGAATACGATTTTTAATAGGTTTAATTTAACGATATAAAAAATGACTAGAATAATTAAAAAAGTTGCAGTTTTGGGTTCCGGTGTTATGGGATCTGGAATAGCTTGTCATTTTGCAAATGTTGGTTTGGAAGTTCTGTTGTTGGATATTGTTCCGCGCGAATTAAGTGATGCGGAAAAAGCCAAAGGACTTACACTCGAAAGCAAAGTGATTCGAAATAAAATTGTTGACACAGCTCTTAAAACCGCTATTAAGAGTAAACCTGCTCCATTGTATAAAACAGAATTTGCAAAAAGAATCACCACTGGAAACTTTGATGATGATTTAGCAAAAATTAAAGATTACGACTGGGTTTTAGAAGTGGTTGTTGAAAGACTTGACATTAAGAAAATTGTTTTCGGTAATGTAGAAAAATACAGAAAAAAAGGTTCTTTAATTACTTCCAACACATCTGGTATTCCAATTGAAACCTTGATTGAAGGTCGTAGCGAAGATTTCCAAAAGAATTTTTGTGGTACACACTTTTTTAATCCTCCTCGTTATCTTAAATTATTTGAGATAATTCCATCTACTAAAACCGATCCTGAAGTTATTAGCTTTTTAGATGATTTTGCATCTAGGATATTAGGAAAAAATACTGTTTTAGCTAAAGATACTCCTGCTTTTGTAGCTAATCGTGTGGGTACATATTCAATTATGGCTTTATTTCACAGTATTAGAGAATTAGGGATGTCAATTCCTGAAGTAGATGCGCTTACAGGCACATTAATTGGACGAGCAAAATCAGCTACTTTCCGTACTGCCGATGTTGTAGGTTTAGATACTTTAGTACATGTGGCAAACGGCGTTCGAGAGAACACAAAAGACGAAGCTAACGAGCTTTTCCAAATTCCTGATTATCTGCAAACAATGCTAGATAAAGGTTGGTTAGGCCAAAAAACAAAACAAGGTTTCTTTAAAAAAGAAATTATTGATGGTAAAAAGAAATTTTTAGCATTAAATTTAGAAACTCTTGAATATCAAGAATATCCAAAAGTTCGTGTTGATGTAATTGGTGCAGCTAAAAAAATTGATGATTTAGCTAAACGTATGGTACTCTTAATCAATGACAAGAGTAAAGTAGGTGATTTTTTCCGCAAATCGTTCTACGGATTATTCCAATTTGTTTCAAATAGAATTCCTGAAATTAGCGACGACGTTTATAGAATCGACGATGGTTTACGTGCTGGTTTTGGTTGGCAATTAGGTCCTTTTGAAAATTGGGATGCAGTTGGTGTTGCCAAAACAGTTAAAGAAATGGAAGAGGCTGGAGTTAAACCAGCTCAGTGGATTTATGATATGCTAGAAAGTGGTGCTGAAACTTTCTATAAGATTGAAAATGGAGTAAAAAAATTCTACGATATTCCTTCTAAATCATATAAAGTTATTCCTGGAGGCGAAGGTAAATTATCTCTTGAGTTAATTCGTTCTTCCAATGTATTATGGGAAAATAAAGAAGCTAGTATTATTGATTTAGGCGATGGTGTTATTAATGTGGAATTTCATTCTAAAATGAACACTATTGGTGCAGGAACTCTAGCAGCATTAAATAAAGCAGTTGATATGGCTGAGGAAAGCTATAAGGCTGTAGTTATTTCTAACGAAGGTGAACATTTTTCTGCTGGTGCAAATGTGGGTATGATATATATGCTTGCAATTGAGCAAGAATGGGATGAATTAGCTTATGCAATTAAAGCATTCCAGAATGCAACTATGCGCTTACGTTATTCAGGAATTCCAGTTGTGGCTGCACCTCATGGATTAACTTTGGGTGGCGGTTGCGAAATTTGTATGCATGCCGATAAAGTTATTGCAAATGCCGAAACATACATGGGATTAGTTGAATTTGGTGTAGGTCTTATTCCTGGTGGCGGCGGAACTAAAGAGTTTGCTCTTCGTTTAGGCGATGAAATTAAAACTGGCGATGTAAGAACAAATGCCTTTATGAACAGATATTTATCAATTGGACAAGCAAAAGTTGCTACTTCAGGATATGAAGCATTTGACTTGGGTTATTTACGTCCAGGAATTGACGAAGTTGTTCCTAGTCGTGAGCATCAATTATCTTATGCAAAACAAGTAGCACTTACTATGTCAGCAAAAGGTTATGTACAGCCAGCTCGTCGTAATGATGTGAAAATATTAGGTAGAGAAGCAATGGCATTAGTATATGTTGGTGCAGATTCATTTACTGTTGGAAAATATATGTCGGAACACGATAAATTAATTGCCGAAAAATTAGGTTACGTAATGTCGGGTGGTGATATTTCTATTCCACTTACTGAGGTAAGCGAAGATTACTTGTTGGAATTGGAGAGAAAAGCTTTTGTAGAACTCTGTATGCAACGTAAAACTTTAGAGAGAATGCAAAGCCTTATTAAAACAGGTAAAATTTTACGTAATTAATTATTATTCATTAAATTAAAGTAAATTAGAATGGAAGCATATATAGTTGGAGGATATCGTTCTGCAATAGGTAAAGCCCCTCGTGGTGTTTTTCGCTTTACCCGACCCGATGATATCGCCGAAAAAGTAATTAGACGCTTGTTGGAAGATTTTCCACAGCTTGATAAAGAAAGAATTGATGATGTAGTTGTTGGTAACGCTTTTCCAGAGGCTGAACAAGGTTTCAATATGGGAAGAATGCTCTCATTAATGAGTTTAGATACCGTAACTGTTGGTGGTTCAACAATAAATCGTTATTGTGCCTCAGGTGTTGAAGCCATTGCTATTGCAAGTGCAAAAATTAAAGCTGGTTTAGCTGATATTATTATTGCTGGAGGAGCAGAAACAATGTCGATGGTTAGCATGGGCGGTTGGCGTGGTGTAACAAACTACAATGTATCTAAAAACAATGTGAGTTGGTATCATGGTATGGGATTAACTGCCGAGGCAGTAGCCAACGAATATAATGTTAATCGTGAAGATCAAGACGCATTTGCATTAGAATCACACAATAGAGCTTTAAGTGCCGTTAAAAATGGTCATTTTAAAGAGCAAATTGTACCAATTGAAGTAGAGCAAGTTTATGTAGATGGAAATGGTAAAAGAGCCGTTAAAAAATCTATTGTTGATGCTGACGAAGGGCCTCGTCCTTCAAAAATTGAAGGTTTAGCTAGATTAAAGCCTGTTTTTGCCGCTGGTGGAACGGTTACTGCCGGAAATGCTTCTCAAATGTCTGATGGTGCAGCATTTTTGATGGTAGTATCGGAAAAAATAGTAAAAGAACTGAATCTTACACCAATTGCTCGTTTAGTTGATTATCAGGTTGCTGGTGTTGACCCTTATAAAATGGGTATTGGCCCAATGGCCGCAATTCCTAAAGAGTTAAAACACGCAGCAATGAAGCTAAATTAAATTGATACTTTTGAACTCGATGAAGCATTTGCATCACAATCGCTAGCAGTTGTTAGAGGATTAGAACTTGACCCAGCAAAAGTAAATCCAAATGGTGGTGCTATTGC
>DAOVUO010000195.1 GCA_030632545.1 Bacteroidales bacterium | reverse complement strand
GAGTAAATTGTATTTTCTATTTTGTCGTGCCATTGAGCATGAATAATATAAGGCGAACGCCCATTTACTTTAACTGAATTATTATGTGCAATTTCAGTTATTTCTGCATCTAAGCTTAATCTAAAATCTTTCGATTGGTATTTTCTAATTGCATCTTTATATCCTACCCATACAAAAACAACTCCCATTCCCCCAAAAATCAAAGCAAAAAATCCAGCAAACCAGACTAAAAACCAAATATCAAAACTATTATTAATTACAACTTCGTATGGATCTTCCTCTAAATAAAGAACTTCAACACTCTGACCAACTGAAGCAGAATTATCGCTCATTGAAGACTCAAATTTAACGACTTGACCTGCCTGAGTTGTATATTCTATTATTGGAAATTGATTTGTACTTGTGTAACCATCTGAATCTGTACTAGTTCTCTCAATAAGCTCCACTATTACTCCATTAGCTTTAACTGCATCATCTTTAAACTGTTGCGTTGACATAATCTGACTAATGGAAATAATTACAGCTATTAATCCAATTGCAGTAAAAGCAATCCCTATTACTCTAAATGTTTTCATAATTCAAAATTTTAAATCAATTTACAATTATTTTTCCATTGATTATTCCAATCAACAAAAAACATTTTATGTAAGTTCTCCAGCAATAGATATTTGCAAATATTGTTTAATTACATCGCTTTTTAAATCTTTTCCTAATAAATACATGAGCTTAGTAATTGCTGCCTCCGTTGTCATATCGGAACCACCAATTACACCCGCATTTATTAATCCTACGCTTGTTTCATATCGCCCCATTTCTACTGATCCCGCACTACACTGAGTTATATTTAGTATAATTATCCCCTTATCTACCGCCTGCTTTAGCTCGCAAATAAACCACTCATCTAATATTGCATTTCCAGAACCATAAGATTCTAATATAATTCCTTTTATATTTTCAGAAGACAAAATATTATTTATAAAATCTTGCCTAATGCCTGGAAATAATTTAATAATCGCCACTCTATCGTCTAAATCCCTATGGAACTTCGGAATGCGAGAATATGTAGAATAATGAATAGCAGCTTTATTATATTTAATATGTATTCCTGCTTCTGCTAAAGCTGGATAATTTGCCGATTCAAATGCCCCAAAATACTCAGAATTACGTTTATGAGTACGATTTCCCCGATAAAGTTTAGAATCAAAAAAAACAGCCACTTCGGGAACAAGTGCCACTCCATTATCATTTGCTACCGCTACTTCAATTGCCGATACAAGATTTTCCATCCCATCTGTTCGTAAAAGACCAATTGGAAGTTGCGAACCAGTGAAAATTACTGGCTTATCCAAATCTTCGAGCATATAACTCAGGGCAGATGCTGTGTATGACATTGTATCTGTGCCATGCAAAACAACAAAACCATCGTAATAAACATACTTTTCGGCAAAAATATCAACTAATTCTACCCAAAAACGTGAATCAATAGAAGCACTATCAACAGGATTTTGAAAGGAATGAACATCTAGCTCTACATTTAACTGATTCACAGAAGGCAATACTTTCGTTATCTGACTAAAATCAAATGGTTTAAGCATTCCACTATAATCATCTTGAAGCATTCCAATTGTACCACCTGTATAGATTAAAAGAATTTTCCGTTTACTCATTATTAAATAAATTTATCAATTGAAAATAGCGAAAAGGCGTTTATTGTTGTAATTCGAGCAATTTCCTTTATATCCATTTCTTTAATATCAGCCAATTTTTGTGCCACATGTAGCACGTAGGCACTTTCATTTCGCCTACCTCGTTTAGGTGTTGGTGCTAAATAAGGTGAATCTGTTTCCAAAATAATATGCTTCAAATCTACGGGCTTCATAATTTTATCTAAACCAGAATTTTTGAAAGTAAATATTCCTCCCAAACCAATGTAAAAGCCTAAATCAATGGCCTTTTTAGCCTCATCGGCGTTACCAGTAAAACTATGAAAAACACCTCTTAAATCGGAATCAGCCTCTTGCGCAACAATTTCAAATATCTCACTAAAAGAATCGCGGGCATGAATAACAATTGGCATTTTTAGCTCTTTTGCCCATTTAATTTGCTGACGAAAAGCTTCTTGTTGCTGTTTGAAAAAAGTTTTATCCCAATATAAGTCAATCCCTATTTCACCAATTGCAACAAACTTATTGCCGAAAAGCATTTTTTCAACAAATTCTAGTTCCTCAATATAATTTTTGCCAACAGAAGTAGGATGCAAACCTGCCATTGGCAAACAATTCTTTGGAAATTGATTATGCAAATCCATCAGCTTAGGAAAAGTTTTGGAATCAATATTTGGCAAAAGCATATATTTTACTCCTGCTTCAATCGCTTGATTTACTATCTCATTACGATCAATATCAAAATCCTTTAAATATAAATGAGTATGTGTATCTACCAAAAGCATAATTATATTTTTATGCAAAAGTAAAGTTTTTAAAATACTAACAAACAAAAAAGCCTCTCTAAAATAGAGAAGCTTTTTGCCTTAGGTGCATATAGCACTCTTATTTAGCAGCCTCCTTCTTCTTCAGCCGTTTCGGCTGTTTCAACATATTCAGTTTTTTCTACTTTATATCCTTTAACTTGCCCTTTAGAATAAGCATGGCCAATCTCCTCGTCTTCAGCCATAACTGTATTCATAAAACTATTTGCTCCATAGGCAATTGTTTTTGCATCATAACCTAAAATATTAAGATAAGCGGCAACAAATGCAGCATGCTGACCAGTATAACAATATACTACAACAGGCTTATCAGTTGGTAAAGTATTCAATTCGGTAGCTCTTCCCAACGAATTTTTTGGTAAATACTGAACAGCTCCACTTAAATGTCCTTTATTATAAAGAGCAGCCGACCAATAATTTATAATATAGTAATCAGCAGGATTTTCCATAATTTTATCTACTTTAATAATTGCAGGTTTAAATCCTTTACCCAAAACTTCTGCTGCTCTGGCTTCTAAAATTTCTTGTCCATCAGTTTTTCCTGTTTTTATAGTTGGATAATCACCCACTGCATTTTTAGGATATGCCGTAGTTTCTAACTGAGTAGCATACTTATTAGAAGCATTGTCCATCCAGTGATGAGCAGTTTTTTCGTTCCACGAACTCATTCCCCATTTTAAAGCATACACATTATCATATCCCAATAATCGTAAAACAGAAGTTCCATAACTCGCTGTCTGACCACTATAGCATACCATTATTACTTTATCATAATCAAAAAATGCATTTTCATAAGCAAAATCTACTAATCCGCCTAATTTAGTATTTTGAGCACCTTCAATATGTGCAGCAGAAAAATCTTTAGAAGAACGTAAGTCAACTAAAAGAATATTTGTGCCCATTAACTCTTTAAGCTTATCAGCAGTAATCATTGAAGGAACAGCTTTACTATTCAAATAATCACCATTTTCCTCAATAAATTTCATCATTAAGTCAAACTCATCAACAGTTTGAGTTTGAGCTTCTTCTTGCTTATTTTCCTCACTCGCTTTAGGTGTATTATTACAACTAATTAGTGCAAAAAATGCAATAAAAGCAAATAAAGTGATAAATGTTGTAGATTTTTTCATTTTAATACGTTTTAATATTTTATTACGAAACAAAAATCACAATCTTATAGATATAAATCTATGACAAAAATCATATTCCTTACTATCTATACTTATGAATAGATTTAAACAGAGTATAAAATACTGAAACATAAGAAATTAAATGTAACTTGATAAAATTTCATGTCGTAAAAACTATTCAATAATATTCATCTTTTTCATTAAAAAAGTAGCATTAAGATTCTGACTTATTCCATCTCTTAATTTATAGTCAAAAAACAGTTCACCATCAATAATTTCGGCTTCAAAACAATAATTTTTAACCAAATTTGGAAATTCATCTGCAAGCTTCCCAAGAGCAATATCATGAGTAGCCAAAAAATTTATATTATTCCCTGATGTAAGTTTACGCAAAAATCCATCACTTCCTTTATGCTTATCTCCAGAATTTGTTCCTCTAAGCATTTCGTCAATAATTATAAATAGTGGCTGCTGCTTATTGTTTTCGTCCACAATATATTGTAGACGTTTTAATTCGGCATAAAAATAAGACTCGTTTTCGTTAAGCGAATCAGAAATTTTAATGCTTGTAATTAATCGAATTGGACTAAATTCAAAACTATCGGCATACACAACCGAGCCAATTTGTGCTAAAACTAAATTTACGCCTAAAGTTCTTAAAAAAGTACTTTTACCTGCCATATTAGCACCCGAAATTATAAATGTTTTTGATTTTGGCAACACTTCAAAATCATTAGTTACACACTTAGAATCAGCAATTAATGGATGTCCTAAAGCTTTTGTCTTATAAATAAATTCGTCCTTAATTTTAGGAAAAGTATATTTAGGATTATTGTACGAGAAATTAGCAAGAGAGAGTAAAAACTCCATTTCGGCAATAACATCAAGCCAAACAACAAATTTATCTGCATATTTTGTCTGCCAATCTTCTATTCTTCTAATTAGCTGCATATCCCACAATACCAAGCCATTACTTGCGATTGCAAAAACAAAATTCAAACGATTATCTAGTGCTTTTAAGTTTTTGGCAAAAGACTGTAGAGCTTTATACGATGAATCATTTTGAGAGCCAAGTTTAGCCTTTAGCTCAAGAATATATGGTGATTTAAAATTAGAATGCTCTATTTGCGATAAGAGTTCTGAATAGCGATTTAAAATTTTATGCTGCTGACCAATTTTTGCATGGACTGAATTAATATATTTCAATTTATATCCAGCCACACCCAGCAT
Organism: Bacteroidales bacterium; assembly: GCA_030632545.1. GTDB lineage: Bacteria > Bacteroidota > Bacteroidia > Bacteroidales > DYOH01 > DYOH01. Next base: position 964 of record DAOVUO010000195.1, on the reverse strand, counting down.
AAAAAGAACATAAAAAAAATATAAAATGGATGGTATTATGCTTAATAATGTAAGTACGAGAAATAATATTGAAGTAATAGGTAGAACCCACAGTACTATTTTCCAAAAAATAGTACTAAGTTCTGGTTTTTCAATCCTAAAATCGTCAAATTTTCTATCATCTGTTTTCAGCTTTGCTAGTCCCAATTGCATAAAAGAAAAATTAGTTTTTCTCTTTTCATCACTGCTAATCATAGCTGTGGCTATAAAATTCTGACGCCAATTTGTTTTATCTCTGAGCTCAAACACACTTTTTTGTCGTTTAGAAATCTCAGTTGCACTACTTAATAAATTTTGCAAATACTTAGCCAGTTTCCTTTGTCCAGTATTAGTTTCGGCTCTATTCAGCATCTGAAAAATAGAGCCTTTACCAAATACATCCATATCAAAACTAAAATCGTGATTTGGATTAATGTATTCACTTCCTTCTTTAAAATCAGAATAATCCGAGTTTAATGCCTGTAATTCACGTTCATTTATCTGCTCTAATTTTTTCTCAAAATTCAGTTTTTCTTCACTCCGAGCATATTTTTGTGCAAAAAAAAGTAAGAGTAAAATAAAAAATAGAGCAGCAACAATAGCTAGATTTAAAAAATCATATTTATACAACAAAAAAAAAGCAATAAATGCCGCTATAAAACTAAGTCCTCTCAAAACAGATAATAAGCTAAGCCATTTAACAATACTATTTGTTTTTTTAGATATACTCAATAATTGTGATTGATAAAATTCTTTTGCGCTATTATGCTCCATTTTGTATTATTTGAATAAAGAAATCGCAACTATTCAGTCCCCATTTCTATTTCATAAAAATAACAAAAAAAGCGTGAGTCAAAAAACAAATGTAAAATGGTTTTACTACCAATTTCGGTGTTAGAGATTCAAATTTCGGTGGCACTTCAAATTTTGAGGGATATAATGATGT
>DAOVUO010000390.1 GCA_030632545.1 Bacteroidales bacterium | reverse complement strand
TACAGTTAGGTGCAAATGTTATTATGCCAAATATTACTCCTAGTTTAAATAGGAAAGATTATTTATTGTACGAAAACAAACCTTGTACCGATGAAGGCGCAGATGAATGCTTGGATTGTTTAGTTGCACGGATTGATATGGCTGGCGATGAAATTGCATGGGGCGAGCAGGGCAATTCACTGCATTATCAAAATAGGATAAAAAAAAGAAAAGAGTAAGTTCATTTTCAAAAATTATACAGATACCCTTTTAGTAATTGCAATAATGCACTCGTTTATATTACAAAATTTTAAATAGGCAGTTTTAGTATCAATAGCTCCCCGATGTTTGGGAAACTATTGAGTATTATTTACTAGAAATTTAAACCAAACCCAATTCTTTTTTAATAGCGTTTAATTTAATTGTTTCCTCTTCTTTATTTTTACTACGATTATTTTTTGTTAGTGAATCCATCATTGTAACAAACGATTTTGATAAAGAACCATCAGACTCTGGATTTTTATCAAATTTTAAGAAAGTTTTGACCGCTTGAACAAATAGTTTTTCATATTTATCCATGTTTTGCGCTATGAATAACAATTCTGCACCTGCACGAATATTAAATTCTTGATTAGACATTACATTATCAGGCTCAGGTGCAAAAGCAAGCATTTCCATTAAATCAAGATTAACCATTGTATCTACATTAATGGCAATTGCTATATTCTGTAAAGCATTTAGTTCGCTATTATCAATCTCTCTATCGCTAGCAATAGCAAGAGAATTAGGCACATAGCTTAAAAAAGTAAAACTTTGTGCATTCGACATAGTAAAATTTCGCTCTGTGCTATACTCTTTTAATAAGTTTCTAAGCTCTTTAAAAATTTCTTTTACCAGTAAAATTTCAGTTTGTGCGTCCATATTTCGGCAATTTTTGTTTAGTTAATTTTAAATTAAGTACAATATTTACAAAATAATATTTTATTCTCTAATATTGCTCTGATAATTAAAAAATACAATCATCTCGGTATAAATTTACGTTAAAATTGGATTTCAAACAAATATTATCCTAAATTTGTGTAGAATTGTAAAAAGATAATAAGGCCGATGATTACTAAAAATCATAAACGTATTTTTTTAAATATCAAAAAAAGAGACTCTTTTCATTATTTACGTGAGACATAATTAATATTTTTAATTAATTAATGTTTTATTTGGCTTTCCAATAGTCACTTACTTGTATAAATATCTAATAAAAAAAGAAATATAAATGAATTTACCTTTTGCAGAAGCATATAAAATAAAATCGGTAGAAGCAATCTACCGTAGTAATAGAGAAGAAAGAGAAGCTTGGATTAAAGAAGCTAATTTTAATTTGTTTAATTTAAAAAGTAAGTATGTCTTTATTGATTTACTTACCGATTCCGGAACTGGGTCGATGAGTCAGAACCAGTGGGCAGCACTAATGCAGGGCGACGAAAGTTATGCAGGAGCATCATCCTATTATAATTTAAAAGAGGCAGTAAAAGATATTTTTGGATTTGATTATTTTTTGCCAACTCATCAAGGTCGTGCAGCTGAAAATGTGTTGTTTTCGGCATTAGTCAAAGAGAACGATGTTGTTCCAGGAAATTCACATTTTGATACCACAAAAGGCCACATTGAATTCCGAAAGGCTATTGCAACTGACTGTACTATAAATGAAGCTTTTGATACAGAAGCAGAACATCCTTTTAAAGGAAATTTAGACTTAAATAAGTTAGAGGAAGTTTATAAAACGACAGAAAAAGGTAAAATTCCGTTTACTGTAGTTACAATCACGAATAATTCTTCTGGCGGACAACCAGTTTCAGTACAAAATATGCGCGATGTTTATGAGCTTTCGCATAACTATGATATACCTGTATTGTATGATTCTGCGCGTTTTGCCGAAAATGCATATTTTATCAAATTGCGCGAAAAAGAATTTGAAAATCACAGTATTAAGGAAATTGTAGCCGAAATGTACAAGTATGCTGATATGATGACTATGAGCAGCAAAAAAGATGGTATTGTGAATATGGGTGGCCTTATCGGACTTAAAAACGAGGAGGTTTTTAAACAGGCAAGCGTTTTCAATATTATGTTTGAAGGTTTTATTACTTACGGTGGAATGTCGGGAAGGGATATGAATGCCTTAGCAGTTGGTTTACAGGAAGTAATGGAGTTTGATTACTTAGAAACTCGTGTCAAACAGGTGGAATATCTTGGTAATAAATTAATTGAAGCTGGAATTCCAATTCAAAAACCAATTGGCGGACATGCAATTTTTGTAAATGCTGTAAAGTTTTTGCCCAATGTACCTAAAGAACAATATATTGCACAAACATTAGCTATAGAGCTTTATAAAGAAGCAGGTATTAGAGGTGTTGAAATTGGTACTTTATTGGCCGATCGTGACCCCGAAACCCGTGAAAATCGTTATCCTAAACTTGAACTATTGCGTTTAGCAATTCCAAGGCGAGTTTACACAAATAATCACATGGACGTAATTGCGGCAGGATTAATAAATATTTTTGAGCGTAGAGAATCTTACACAAAAGGATATGAAATTGTTGAAGAAGCACATATTTTAAGACATTTTACGGTTAAATTGAAAGAAATTTGAGAATAAATTGGTCAAACTAAAAAGTTTTTTCTAGCTTTGTTTCAGCTTAAAATGAAAAAATTATTAAAAAATACAGCTTGGTGGTGGCTCAACTAAAAAAATTAGTTGCAGTTAGTGCTTTGTAAAAAAATTAAAGCCTGTCCAACTGCGACGGGCTTTTTTTGTTTGCATGATATAAGAAATAATAATTTAGAATACGAAATTTAAAAATGATTAGAAAACAAAATATTTGGTGGCATTGGCAAAAAAATTGTTGTCCGAAACAGTGAAATGCTACTACTATGCATTTTTTTGAGCCGGACAATATTTGTTCGGCTTTTTTTTAATACATTACCCTAACCAAATTTCACAAAAAACAAGTAACTTTTATGATATGAAGCATATTCCAATTAAAATAAATACAAAAACTATTCTTGCCGATACTTTTACACCAATAAGTATTTACTTGCGATTAAGAGATAGTTTTGCGAATGCTCTTTTGCTCGAAAGCTCTGATTACCATACAGCAGAGAATAGCTTTTCGTTTATTGCCTTACAGCCATTGGCTGAGATAATTATTGCTGATAATAAGGCAGAAATTGAGCTCCCTAATGGTGACAAAGTTACGCATGAGATAAAGGAAAATAAAGAAGCCATAACAATTTTAGAAGATTTTTTTCTACTTTTTCAACCAGATAAGGATATCTCTTATAACGGTTTATACGGTTACACAGGCTACGATGCAGTAAACTATTTTGATACACTAGATTTAAAAAACAAACTAAATTCTGAATCTGAAATTCCTCAAATTCGCTACGCCTTTTACAAATTTATTATTGCTATTAATCATTTTAATAATGAGCTAACTATTGTCGAAAATCAGTTAAATGGACAATCGGAAATTGAAAGTATTATTTCCATATTAAACAATAAAAATTCCCCAAAATTTCAGTTCCAAACT
>DAOVUO010000145.1 GCA_030632545.1 Bacteroidales bacterium | reverse complement strand
GGCTCTGTTAATATCGAAAATGGCGAGCAAGAGATTAAACAAGAGCATATTGATGAGCTATTCGACCAAATGCATCGTGTACCTCTAACTAACTTAGGTGATGAAATTTTGCATGTAATTCCTCAAAGCTATACGGTTGATAATGAGTCTGGTATAACGAATAACATTGTTGGAATGGCTGGTCGTCGTTTGGAGGGCAATTTCCATATTGTTATTGGGCAAACTTCTTCTGCAAAAAATATTGCAAAGTGCATTGATCGTGCTGGTTTAGTTTTAGACTCTATGATTCTTGAACCATTAGCATCTGCAGATGCAGTTTTATCGGAGGATGATAAAGAAGCAGGTGTAGCTATGGTAGATATTGGTGGTGGAACTACTGATATTGCATTATTTCACGATAAAATTATTCGTCATACGGCAGTTATTCCTTTTGGTGGTGAGATTATTACGCGTGATATTAAAGAAGGTTTACAGATTGTTGAACGTAATGCTGAAAAAATTAAATGTCAGTTCGGTTACGCATTGGGTAGAGAAGCACCAAAAAATGAAGTTATTTCTTTGGAAGGATTACATGGTCAGCCATCTAAAAGAATTAGTACCTCTCAATTAGCCATGATTATTCAGGCTAGAATGGAGGAAATTATTGAAGCAATTAAATTTGAACTCGAATCATCTGGCTATTCATCGCGTTTAGGTAGTGGTATAGTGTTAACTGGTGGTGGTTCATTATTAAAGAGTTTACCTCAATTGTTCAGTTTTAGAATGGCCAACAATGTTCGTATTGCTATACCAAATGAATTAGTAACAGTTTATAATGATAGTTTGGTACATCCAAAATATTCAACAGCCATAGGCCTAGTTCTTAAAGGTTTTGAGTATTATAAGAAGAATGCTCATAAAGTTGTTGAAGATGAGGGCGATTTTGAAGACGAGAGCTTTGTTGGTCAAATTCAGGATAAAATTGGTAAAAGAGGGGGCGGTTTTTTCAAATCTATTGAGAAGCTTTTCAATGCTAATGATACCAGTATGTAATTTTTGTTTAACTTAAAAACGATTTACCATGTCAGAAGATGTTATTTCATTTGATTTGCAAGAAGGAAGCGATTCAATTATAAAAGTACTTGGTGTAGGCGGCGGCGGCGGTAATGCAGTGAACCACATGTATAAACAAGGGATTAAGGATGTTGACTTTGTCCTTTGTAATACTGATGCTCAAGTGCTACAAGCAAGTCCAGTTCCTATTAAGATACAGCTTGGTGCTAGTCTTACGGAAGGAAGAGGCGCAGGAAACGAGCCAGAACAAGGACGGCAAGCTGCCATTGAAAGTATAGACGATGTAATGGCTACCTTGGGTGATGAAACTAAAATGATTTTTATAACGGCAGGATTGGGAGGGGGCACAGGAACTGGAGCAGCACCAATAATTGCCAAAGAAGCAAAAGATAGAGGGATTTTAACCGTTGGCATTGTTACTCTTCCTTTTCGTTTTGAAGGGAACAAAAGGGTAAATCAGGCTGTTGCAGGATTGCAAGAAATGTCGCAACATGTAGATTCTTTACTTGTTATTGATAATGAAAAATTGCGAGAAGTACATGGTGATTTTACTATTTCCAATGCATTTGCAAAAGCCGATGATATTTTAACCGTTGCTGTTAAAGGTATAGCTGAGATAATAACAGTTAAAGGCTATGTAAATGTTGATTTTGCCGATGTGAGAACAGTAATGAGAGATAGCGGTGTTGCCTTGATGGGGGCTGCGTCAGCTGCTGGCGATAAACGTGCTTTAAATGCAATTAAAGAGGCTCTTAGCTCACCATTGCTTAATTCTAACGATATTGTTGGTGCACAAAATATTCTTCTTAATTTTGGTTCTGGAACTGAGGAAATAACATTAGAGGAGGTATCTTTAATCAATGAGTATGTTCAAAGAGCCGCTGGTAATAATGCAGATTTAATTTGGGGTAATTGTGTTGATGCTAATTTGGGCGATAAAATTAGTGTAACTGTTATTGCTACAGGTTTTAACACAGATGCTATTCCTGAAGTATATGCAAAAGAAATGAATGATAGAAAGCAAACTTCAAAAGTGCATGATAAAATAGTGGATTTTAATGAAGATATAATCCTTGAAGTAGACGAAATAATTGACGAGGATGTTCGCAATGATGATGAAATAAAAGTGTTTAAAACTGCTATTGTAAGGAGTGATGAACAGAAGGAGCAAAATACTAAAAAGCATCAAGAGCCTACTGAAAAAAATCAAAATCAGCAAAAAATACAGCCTGAGAAAGATTCAGATTCTTCTTTTAATGTAAAAACGTATCGTGATAATTTAGAAGAATTAGAAAATAAACCCGCATATTTACGTAAAGGCTATAATATCAATTTAGATGATGAATCTGTTAGTCCTGAAGATTCTGTTTCTAATTACCGTTTAAAGAGTAAGAACGGACGAATTGATTTAAGTCAAGGGAATACTTATTTAAATGATAATGTAGATTAAATTTTTTTATAATGAGTTTACAAAATATTATTGGCACTGCTTTAAAAGAGGCTATGAAAGCCAAAGATAAAGGTCGTTTGGAGGCTATAAGAGCAATAAAAAGTGAATTGCTTTTAGCAAAAACTGCTGGTGGAGCAAATGATGAAGTCTCGGAGGAGCAAGAAATCAAAATTTTACAAAAGTTAGTAAAGCAACGTAAAGAATCAGCAGTGATTTATAAAGAGCAATCGAGAGACGATTTGGCCGAAAATGAATTGAATCAAGCTGCTGTAATCGAGGAATTTCTTCCTCAGCAAATGAGTGATGAAGACTTAGAGGCTGAATTATCTATAATTTTACAAAAGTTGGGCGCTAATTCTATGAAAGATATGGGAAAAGTAATGGGGCTGGCAAACCAGCAATTTAAAGGCAAAGCAGATGGTAAAAGAATCTCTGACTTTGTAAAGAAAGCTTTATCGTAGTTTTTTTTAATATCGTATGCAAAAAAAAGGCTGTCATTTGACAGCCTTTTTGATTTTACAAATTATTATATTAGAATTTGTAGCGATAATCTTGAATATTTGCCTTTTTTTCTAGTGCAGGATAAATTTGGTAAGCTGCTCTACTTTGCAAGTCTCTATTTAAACGAGAAAGTTCATTCCCAAACATATCTGTTGCAGCTTCTGCTTTATTAGTAATACTAAACATATATACTCCAGTGTTTCCTTTTATCACCTTTGATAAAGTTTGAGCTGATGTACTATAAACCGCAGCGCTTAATTTAGGCTCAATCCCGATGCCTGGAATTTGAAATGCGCTATAAGTAATGTCATTTGCTGCTTTTACATTGATGTTTAATGAATTGCCTAAACTCTCAAGTGAAGTAGCTTTTGTTTGTTCAAATTCGATAGCAATTAAATCTGCTTTTTTCTGCTTTTTAACTTCATTTTCAATCTGGAATTTAACAGAATTCATAGTTGCAAAACCTTTTTCTCTAGTTTCAGTTACATAGGCAACAATATAGTTTTCACCTTCTTCGTAAACTGGATTGTTGTTTTCAGAAGCATTAAGAACAATATCATCCTTGTCAGTTACATAAATGCCTTTAATTAGATTGTGTGCATTTTCAATATTTACAAACCTTGTTGCGCTAGGAAGTATGTTTCTGGCAATTAATTTTTTATAATTGTTTGTAGCAATATTTTCGTTGAATTTATTCCAAGTATTACTTTCTATTGCAAATTTAGAAGCTTGTTGATAAATGGTACTTCTTGTTTTTTCAGTCGCATCTAAAACTCTTGCTACTGTTGCAATTTGTACTTTTCTAATATTATGTTTACGTTCAGTTACTTTAATTAAATGTACCCCGTAGTCCGTTTCAACTACTTGTAGTTCATTAATATCGCCATTTAAGCAGGCTTCGTTAAATGCAGGAACCATAGTTCCTTCACTAAACCAACCTAAATCACCACCATTAGCCGCACTACCTGGATCTTGCGATATAGCAGTTGCTATTGTTTTAAAATCAGTACCCGTTTCAATTAAGTTTTTGATACTGTCGATTGCAATTTTTGCTTGTTCAATATCGCCCGTTTGCTGGTTTTTTGCAATAAGAATATGGCTTGCTTTTAAAGAGTCATAAACTTCTTTAATTTCAACAAGTTTACTAATCTTCCAATAGCCATTGTCAAAATAAGGGCCATAAATAGTCCCAGTTTCAGCATTAAAAAGTATTGTATCTAGCGGTGTGCCAATTTTGTCAGAAGTCAAAAATTGTTTATTAATCGAAATATCTGAATTCATTCGTGTGTATTCCCATGTTTCAGTAGTACTTCTAAATTCTATTGAAATCTCATTAATTTCATCCTTGGCATTTGCACTGTCTTCAACCGAAGGCACAATAGGAAATGAAACATAAGCAACATCTCTGGATACGTTTTGTTCAAATAAATACTGGTGATTGTTATAGTATTCTTTTAATTCACTTTCCGAAACAGTAATACTGCTATCAGGAATAGTATTAATTGATTTTCCTATATATTGTATAGATGCTCTTGTGTTTGCCTCTTTTACAGTTTGTTTTGCTTCAAATGCAGTAATGTATAATCCTTTAGTAATAAGGTTAAAATACTTGTCATTAATTCTTTTTTTCAAAAGCTCTTTTTCAATCTGTAACCACTGCTGATATGCCTGAGGATTTGTTGATTTCGAGTTTTGTCGAATGAAATTATTAACGTCGGCTGGATTAAAAACTCCTGTTTGTTGGTTCGTAAAAACATTTCTAATCATAGGATCAATATTCTTACCATTTACCATATCAGTTACTTCTGCTGGTGAAATACCTTCGTAACCATTGTTCTCAATACTTAAACCTAAAGCATGCATTTCGGCTTTAAGTATTACTGAACTAATCATGTCGTTCCAAACTTCAGTTCTAACCATATCGGAACCTTGAGCATCTAATCTGCCTTGACTTTTGTAAATATTTTCAACTTCTTGAATCTTGTTGAAATAGTCTCTTGCATCTATTGAATTTCCTGCCACTTCGGCAATTGCAGTCTGAGAACCTTGAAATAGTGATGATCCTGAACGGAATATATCACCCAAAATAAATAATAATAAAGCAGTTCCAATTACAACTGCAACTAAAGGGCCGTTTTTTCTAATTTTTTCTAATGTAGCCATGATACTAACAAATTTTCTCTATATTTTTTTATGCTTTTAGCTAATTTTTAGCTAATTTTTTTATCAAAAAATGTGCTGCGAAGATAACAAAATTTCTCTTTTTAGTAAGTTGTTAACTTCCAATATTCGATATAAACAAATGTTTTTTAGCTATGTCGTTGATTATTAATGTATTATTTTAGTAAAAAACGTGCAGTTGTGCGGTTTTTTTCTTCAATAATGATTTCTCGGTTACCAATAATTTCATTTATTACAAAATCATCAAAGTGTCTTACTGTAAGTAATTCAAAACCAGCATCAAATTTACAATCAAATTCAGCTTGTAATTCTTCTATAAGAGAGGGGACTTTAACCGCATCGTCATCAAAACAAGCTGAAAAACTAATGGCAGTATTTTGCATTAAATTTATTCTAATTCGGTATTTAGCAAAAAAAGCAAAAATCCTACTTAAGTTATTTTCAACTATAAAAGAATAATCAAAAGGAATAATTCTGATTAGAATTTGTTTTTTTTTGCAGATAAATACGGGTGTAATTTCTTTAGAAATACTTCCTTTATTCCATTTATTATATGAGTGAATAAGTGTGCCTCGTAGTTCTGGTACTTTAAACGATCTTACATATAGTGGAATTTTTTTATTCTGAAGTGGTTTGATTGTTTTAGGATGAATTACTTTTGCACCGTAATATGTTTGTTCAATGGCTTCTTCATACGATATTTTTTCTAGTAATTCAACTTCTTTAAATTGCTTTGGATCACCATTATATACTCCATCTACATCTTTCCATATAGTAACATCTTTTGCATTTAGCACAAAAGCTAAAATTGAAGCAGTAAAATCAGACCCTTCTCGTCCTAATGTGGTTGTTTGATTATTTAATGTGCTTCCAATAAAGCCTTGGGTAATGTACAAGCTCGTATTCTCAAAATTGAAAATAGTTTTGCTTAATCTCTCTGTTATATCCCAATTTACTTGAGCATCTCTATAAAAATTGCCTGTTTTTATACATTTTCTGATATCAATCCATTTGTTCAGTATCTTATTTTCGTTGAGAAATGCACTAATAATAGTAGTTGAAATTAATTCGCCAAACGAAACTATTTTATCATATTCAAAATCATAGTTATATGAGGGCTCTTTTTCAAGAGTGCGTTTAAGCTCATCAAATAAATTTATAATAGTATCTATATTTTCATTTTTATGTAAAAGCTCATTTATAATTTTAAAATGATATCTTTTTATACCTTCAAGTTCGTTTAATACTAAATGTTTATTTTTTTCCCAATTTATTTGTTTGGCAAAAAGCTTGTCCTTTTTTAGTTTTGATATATTTGTGAAACTTTTTTTTATATCAAACCAAGCCTTAAAGTAATTATTAAGCAGGTATTCTAAGTTTTGTGTCGTTTTTCCCATTGCAGAAATTACTACAATGAGTTCACCTTTATT
>DAOVUO010000146.1 GCA_030632545.1 Bacteroidales bacterium | reverse complement strand
CATTGATTGTTGTTTTCAAGCACAGCATAGCGACCAAGCTTTTTTAACTTATGAAAGGCTTTTAACTATGCAACCATCAAATTATGAGTTATTTATGGAATATGCTAATCTGCTATTTCAAACAAAGAGATATGAGGAGTCTTTAAAGATTATACATGAATTTGAGTCTATTAATGGTAGTAATGAAGAAATTCTACTTTTTAAGAATCATAACTTTTTTTTATTGCATCAATTAGATTCTGTTGAAAGTGTTTTGGGACAGTTAATTATATTAAAGCCTAATAGCGTTCAATATAATGGTTTGTTGGCAGAATTTTATCTTTCTAAAAATGAGTACACTAAGGCAGATTCTATTTATAATTTTCTTATTTCATCTGGGAATGCAAATGGTAATGTATATTTAAGTAAGGCTAATTTTGAGCGGATTCGTAAGGATAGTGCTAAAGTATTGGAATATTTTTTTATTGCTATTTCAGATAAAAGTTTATCATTTCGTAAAAAGCTTGATTTCTTTAATATTTTGTCTCGTCAATCAAGTCTTTCTTATTCCAATTTGTACGTAGTTCTGCTTGATTCACTAATGGCTGTATATCCTAATAATGTTGTGCTTTTACAAAAAAAACTTGAGTATTCTATTATTTTGGGTGATGAGCAATCTAAGATATTTTATTTGGAGAAAATTGTTGATATAGAGCCTAATAATTTGACAAATTGGTATCAAATTTTTGAAATTTATTTCGCCAATGGAAATTTTGCTAGTTTGTACCAAAAAGCAAATATGGCACTGGAGTTGTTTCCAAATCAAGCTATTATATATTATTATGCTGGTGTAGGGGCAATCCGCTTAGATATGAGTTTGGAGGCTATTTCTCTTTTTACTACTGCTTTACCACTTGTTATTGATAATAGAAATTTGGAGTTTGAGATTTATAGTAATCTTGGTGAGCTTTATCATTTTGCTAAGGATTTTGTTTCTTCTGATATGTACTACCAGAAGGCTTTAGACATGGATTCTAGTAATGTATTTCTTTTGAATAATTATGCCTATTATTTGAGTTTAAGAGAGGATAAGCTTGAGTTGGCTCTTAGTTACATTAATAAAGCTCTTGTTTCACAATCTTTGTATTATATTTTTTTAGATACAAAAGCTTGGATTTTTTTCAAACAAAATGCGTATAATAAGGCTTTGGAATATATAGAACTAGCCTATAATAATGGAGGCGATAAGGATGCTGATATACTTGAGCATTATGGAGATATTTTAAGCTCTCTAGGTAGACACGAGGAAGCTTTAATAAAATTTGAGAGTGCATATAAAATTAATGCATCTATCTCTCTAAAGAAAAAAATTGAAAGTAAAACAGTTCATAACTGATTTTTATTGTTACAGTTTTTTAAAATTGATTATTTGCAAATATCTATAAATCAGAGAAATAATAATCTAAATAGTTGAAAACATAGAAAGTCAAAAATATGGACACAAATTTAAGAATAGATGAAATTATCTAAGTATTTGCTTCTATTTGTAGTAAGCTTTTTATTATTGAGTTCGTGTAAGATTACTAATAATATTTTTCAAGGAAACAATACAAGCAAAACACTCACAGTGGAGGATTTAATTGTAAAACTTGATGATATCAAACTTGATTATCAAACTTTAAAAATTAAATATCAAGGAAAAATTAATTCCAGTGAAACTAAGTTAAATATAGCTGGTCAGATTAGAATTTTGCACGATAGTATTATTTGGGCGAATGCAACAGCTCTATTGGGAATTGAAGTTGGGCGTATTTTAATTAATTCAGATAGTGTTTATGTGCAGAATAATTTAAAAAATACTATTCAGGTTTATCCAGTAAAGCAATTTGCCGATAGTTTTGGCATTCAAGCTGAAATATCTGTTTTAGAAAATTTTCTGTTAGGACAGTTTTCACAAATTGTTTTGGATGATTATGAACAGCTTGAGTCGTTAGTGCAAATTGATTCAGCTTATTTTTATACTTCTTTATACGAAAATGATAGTAGTATTATTCATTATAATTCTACCTTAAATTCTACTAATTTAAGAGTGGATAATTTGTCTGTTATTGATCCAGAAAAAGGAAATACTTTTTATCTAACTTATCCCGAATATGTGAATGTTGATAGTGTATATTTTCCTTCTAGTGTAAATATCAATATAAAAACGTCTAAATCATCTTCTGGTTTTGAATTATTGTATAAAAAAATATATCTTGATAAATCTTTTAGTATACCTAGTTTAGCTTTTGAAAAGTATAAAATTATACGTTAGTAGTTTATCAATTTTTATATTGATTTGCTTAAGTACAAGATTTCTTGTTGGCTTTAATTTGTTATTATGAAATATTTAGTAGGTTTATTATTATTGGTGTTCGTTTCTTTTAATCTTTTTTCTCAGAATCGAGAGGATTTAAGAATTCAGCAAAAACGTATTGAAGGACAGATTAATTATCTGGGAAATTTGCTTAAGATATCTGGGAAAGATGTAAGACAAAATTTGAATAAACTTAGCTTAATAGATAAGCAAATTGTAAATCAAGAGACTTTAATTAAGAATTTGAATTTGCAGAATGTTAAGACTAGAGAGCAGATAAATTTTCATCTCGAAGAGAAAAATAAATTGGAGGAGCGTTTTAGTACATTAAAGGAGGAGTATGCTGTTGTTTTAATGTCGTATGCAAAAACGCGTGGTGCTTATAACGACTGGATGTTTATTTTAGCGGCCGAGAATTTGAATAATATTTATAAGCGGTATGTTTATCTTAGTCAGTATGGTGATTATAGAAAATCGCAGGCAAGTGAAATTAGGCAAATGGCTGACAGAATTCAGATTGTTATTGATTCTGTGGAGATTGAAAAACTTGAGCAAGAAAAACTTTTGAATAGAGAAAGTGATGAATTAGGAGGTTTGAATGAGCTTAAAAGTCAACGTCTTGTTTTGCTAAACGAAATAAAAAAGAAACAAACTGAATTGTTGGAAAAATTGCAAGTTATAGAAGCAAAAGAGAAAAGTGTAAAGGCTGAAGTTGTAAAATATATAAAGCAAGATAGAGTTGCAAGGAATAATAAGGAGGCTGTTGTTAAAAGTACTAATTCTAGTAATAAGAATGAAATACTAAACAGAGTTTTTGAGGCTACAAAGGGCAAATTATCTTGGCCTGTAAAAAAAGGAGTAATTGTTAAGCGTTTTGGCGTTTATCATCCTGCTAATATGCGGGAAATTACTTTGCGTAATGATGGTGTTGATATTCAAACATCTAAAGGAGCTGATGTTATTTCTGTTTTTAAAGGCAATGTTGTGAAAATTGTTAGTGTACCTGGTTTGAATAAAGCTGTATTAATTCAACACGGTGATTATTATGTTTTATATAGTAATTTAAAATACTTAACTATTAAATTAGGTTCTAAGGTTGAAATGGGACAAAAACTTGGAAAAGTTTATGGTGAATCAACAGAGGATAATACAGCAATTATTAAATTCCAAGTTTGGAAGAATCAAGAGAAATTAAATCCTGAAAAATGGTTACGTACCGGAAGGACATTTTAGAATTTAACTTACTTTTAAAAAAGTTAAATGAGTTTAAGCTATTTTTTCTACGACATCAGCTATTGCAACATATTTTGTTTTGGTTGTTTTCAGCTATTTCGTTGTTTTTTCTGATTGTAATTTTTGAGCATTTTTTCTTTCTAATACCCAGTACAAAGTATGTTTTGTTAGTAGGATTTGCTTTTATTTTTATTCCTAGTTTTTCTTTTATTATTTGGCTTCGTGTTAAGCGAAAAATTTTTCCTGCAATTAGTCTGAGCGATAGCAGGAGTGCTAATTTGATTTCAACTCATTTTACTGATATAGATGATAGGTTTCTTAATACTCTTAATTTGGCATCAAAAGAAAATCATGATTTTTTTAGTGATGATTTGTTGATGGTTGGTGTAGTCGAGCGGTCTACTTTCCTTCAAAGATACTCTTTTAGAGAAGCTATAAATACACAATTTACTCGTAAATTATTAATGTTTTTTGCTCTTTTTACTTTAGTTCTATCATCATTTATTTTATTTAAGTCTAAAGATATTGGTGAATCTATTAACCGGTTAATGCATCCTAGCGTGTATTATTCTCCTCCAGCACCATTTGAGTTTAATTTATTGAATAGTGATTTGCTTATTAAAAGTGGCAATGATTTGGAGTTAGTTTTACAATTAGAGGGGAGTAGTTTTCCATCACAAGTTTTTATTTTACTCAATGGTCAGCGATTAAATATGACAAGAGATTCTGCTGCTCATTTTTCTTATCAATTTTTTAATGTAGTCAGTGATTTTTCATTTCAATTTGAGGGAAGTGGTTTTTATAGCGGAAAACATTCGGTTAAGGTTTTAGCTGTTCCTATTTTTGCACGGTTAAATGCTGTTTTTACTGTTCCTTTATATACTGGAGATTCTAGCTTTGTGTTAACTAGTTTGAGTGATGTTCAAGTTCCTGAAGGTACAAATGTTGAGTGGATTATGAATACATTAAATGCTGATACATTGTATTCTTGTGTAAATTCTTTAAAGAGTGTTCATGTTTTGCTTGAAAATAAGTTAAATTATACGACTGTTTTAAAATCAAGTGGAATTTATGAATTTTCTTTAAGTAATGCATATTTCAGTAGGCAGAATAAATTTGAGTTTGAAATAACAGTTATTGCTGATCGTTATCCTCAAATTCAAGTATTGTCGTATGTTGATTCTTCTAGTATTTTTTCTCATTTTTTTTATGGTAGGATAGAGGATGATTATGGTTTTTCTAAATTGATGTTTAAATATAGAGAAATTGGTGGTAAATGGAGTTTTGTAAATCTGCCTGTTAATAATAATATGGTTTCTCAGGATATTTATTATAGTTATGATTTTTCGGTATTAAAAGATATTTCATCTGTAGAATATGCTTTTGTAGTTTGGGATAATGATAGGGTTAATGGTGTAAAAAGTGCATCTACACCAATTTATAGTTTTCATAAGCCAAATGAGCGTGAATTAGCAGAAATACAAAATACTACTAGTGCAGCTATGCAAAAAGAGTCGTCCCATGCTCAAAATTTGATGGAGGATATTAAGCAGAGTATAAAGGATTTATATAAGTCTAATTCAACTGAAAATTTAAGTGATTGGGATAAAAAACAAAAACTTAAAGAAATCCAAAAGCAAAAGCAAAAATTAGAGAAGCTTTTAAGCGAAATTCAGAAGAAAATGAAGGATAAAGCTGAACTTGAGAAGTTTTTGGAGCAGAGTGATGATATATTGAAAAAGCAGGAGGAATTGCAAAAATTATTTGATAAGATATTTGATGAGGAATTGAAAAAGCTTTTTGAGGAATTGAAGAATTTGGAAAAGAAATTTGATGATAAGAAGTTTGATAATTTGCAACAGCAATTGGATAATAAACTTGAGGATTTGCAAAAGGAGTTAGATAGAAATTTGGAGCTATTGAAGCGTTATGAAGTTGAACGTGACTTGGAGCAAACTGCAAATAAATTTGAGAAATTAGCAGAGGAACAGAAAATGGCTATTGATTCAATTAATCATTTTAAAAAAGACACTGCTGCGCAAAATGAGGCTATTAATAAATTGCAGGAAAAAACTAGCCAAGCACATGAGGATTATAAAGAATTGCTTGAGAAAAACGAGGATTTAAAAGAGCCAATGAAACTTGATGAATTTGATAAGGAGTTTAATTCAATAGATAGTAGTTTTCAGAAGCAAAAAGAAAATGTGCAAAATAAGCGCAAGCTAAAAAATGAAATGCAAAAGAATGGGGAGCAAATGCAGGATTTGTCGCAAAAGCTTAGTAATATGATTAAAGAGGGACAACAAATGCAACTTGAACTTTCTATTGAAGAGCTGCGCCAGATTTTGGATAATGTGGTTGAATTTAGTTTCAAGCAGGAGCGTATTATGAATAAATTTAAGAATATATCACTTGATAATCCAAAATTTATAGAATATTTGCAGGAGCAAAAACAACTAGAGCGTGATTTTAAAATTATTCAGGATTCTATTTATTCAATTAGTGAGCAAATCCCACAGATTGCATCATTAGTAAAGGAAGATATTCAAAAAGTTAGAAAATTTTCTACTGAGGCTGTTAAGTATTTTGAGGCACGTAGAATAAATGCTGGTACATCGGCCCAACAATTTGTAATGACTTCGGCAAATAATTTGGCACTATTTTTAAGCGAATCTTTGGAGAGTCTAAAAGATATGCAGAAAAATGCTTCTAATGGTAAAGGTGGCGAGAAAAAATCTGGTGAGAAAAAACCAGGGTTTATGCAAATGCAAAATCAGCAACAATCACTGAAAGAGCAAATGCAAAAAATGATTGATGATTTGAAAAGTGGTAAACTTAAAAAAGATGGAAAGGGATTTTCTAAACGCTTAGCAGAAATTTTGGCGCAACAAGAATTAATGCAGCAATTACTTGATGAAATGGGTTTGAAAGGCAATTTGTCGCCTGATGCTCAAAAAATGTTACAAGAAGTAAAAGACCTTTTAAATAAAAATGAGTTTGATATTGTAAATAAGAATAT
>DAOVUO010000317.1 GCA_030632545.1 Bacteroidales bacterium | reverse complement strand
CTCCATGGTGCATGTCCCGAAACGTACCAACGTACTCCAAGTCCGTATGTATGAGCTAAAAATAATAGACCAAGCAAAATACTTGATATAATTTTAACTACACGAACATTCATTTTAGGCCTTAAAATTCCTACGAATAAAAAAATGAGAAAAACGAAACCAATTAGTCCATAATATTTATAAACTTCATTAAAAATATCAGTATTAATGTACTGAATCTCGTAATCTAGTTTTGTTTCAGACGGAAGAAAATCAGAAGCATGTTCCTGTTGATACTCACTTACCTGATCAAGAATTGCTTTTGCTTTTGTCCAATCACCGCTTTTTTTAGCCTCTAAAATTTCCTGATAATATGATGGAAATATATTTGCAACAAATTCTCTTTCCACACTATCGACAACAAACTTATAATCGTTAGGGCTCAACCATTTTTTGGTATTATCACCAGCGAAAGGAAAAACATGTATATAATTACCAGAATAAATTTGATAAGCAATATTTAAACGTTCATCAACTGCAATCACATCTTTATCAAACATATTCCTTTGCGAAGGTTCTTTTTTAACCGCATCGTCAATATAATTCCTCAAAACATAAACTTGTTTTTCGATATTAACTAAATCATTAAACGAAACATGTGTATCTTCTGTACCTAATATTTTTTTTAATTCTGGGTTTTTAAGCTTAATCATTTTTACATTTTTCCAAAATGGAGAATTAAACAACATTCCTAAAAAAACTTGGTTTGAATTTAAATCCAAAAGCTTTTCTTTTCTGGCCATTTTTCTCAAAAGCTCATTAGTAAGTGTATTATAAGGTTTTATACGTCCGCCATTGTCTTGAACAAACAATCGTCCAAACTCATTTGCATGGGCAGCATCAATATGCTGAGTACTTTGCGCAAATGAATTTTGTGCTCCAAACAGAAAAAAGAATAAAATAATAGAACTTAGTCCTTTTCTGGCATTTCGGATTTCAGATGTTCCTCTCAATAACTTTATAAAATAACTATTCTTGTTAAATATCGACCAAAACATTCCTAAAGCCAACAAAAAATAGCCAATATATGTAACATTTGTGCCGGCCTTGTCCCTATTTACCGACAAAATAGTGCCTTTTTCGTCTGCATCGTAGGAAGATTGAAAAAAGCGATAACCTTTATAATCGAGCACATTATTCATATAAATTCGGTAATCCATTTCAATATCAGCCTCTTTATCTATTACTGTTACATCACTTGCATACGACGATGGACTTTCGGAACCAGGATATCTATCTAAATCAAATTTTCTTAATTTTACTTCAAATGGTAACGGAATTTCTTTCACACCATAAGTAAGATCTAGCTTTATCCCATTAATATCAGCAACAACTGGTTCTACAAGTGCTCCATGCGAACTAACAAGTTCAAGCTTCTTAGTAATATCATCACTTTTCAAATCAAATTCAAGGGCAAAATACCTGATTCCTTGAGCAGTTTCACCAGGTATATATGATATTCTGGCTTCATTATAAAATTTTGAAACTACGAATCTTTCACCTGATAAAAGATACAATTGGTTAATTCGAATCTCATGTTTCTCACCTGCCATTATCACAGAATCAAGGCCACCACTCATCGAAAGCATATTCAAATTTGAATCCGATTGTAAATATAGCTTACTATTTTCAGTATAAAACTGAGCGGTATTCCCCTCTTTTTGAGCATTTAATGCAAACTTCATATCGCCATGCCCTAAACTTTTACCTTCAGATAAAAAATGACTATCCATACGCCCTTTTACTGGGAAAACAATTTCAATTATAGTTTTACCACCTAATACTTCAATAACAATTTCCCTCGGATTTGGAATAATATTAACCAGTTCCACACTTAGTTCTTTATCCTTTACATCAAAATTCTTGCTAAATCCAGATTTTAAGAGAGGAGTAATAAAAACTTCTTCGCTAAAATGTTCCTCATAATCTTCAAATTTTAAATTCATCTGTATATACGATTCAGATGAATAGATTTTACTCACCGCTTCACCTTCGCGAATATGCATCATTCCTTCATAACTTATATATCTCGTAATTCCTGCACCTATAAGAATTATAATAAAAGCGACATGGAATAACAAAATGCTGAATTTTGGTCGTTTATAAAACTTATACTTAAAAATACTCCCTATCATATTAACAAGAAGTAACATGTGTATTAATTCGAACCACCACGAATTATAAATCATATTCTTTGCAACAGCCGAACCATAATCATTCTCTACAAAAGTTGCTATCCCCATAGCCATTGCATACATAATAAGTAGGAACGCCATCATCTGCATCGAAATCAATAAATTATATATACGCTTCATAAGTTTTATTTTTACATTCATTGAGCAAACAAACATCTCCATCAATTACCTTATACTCAATAATTTGTTATATTCTATATTAATTATTAGCTATCACTTAAACTAAACGCTAAATTTAATCAAACATATAATAAAAAAAGCATAAGTAAACTGAATAAAATCATATTTTAGATAGCTAAAATTATGATGCTACAATGGCAGCAAAAACCAATGCTTTAAATTACAAGTAATTGGCAGTATAAATAAGTCCAAAACTAAATAAGTAAATTAATATACTATTTAGACGCTATTAAATAAACCAAATGAACAGTATAAAAAGTAATATAGTTCTACTTTACTAATTTATTAATTTCTGTTAATCAGTTTACTCATCTGTTTTATGATGAGATTAAAAGTCAAAAGAATTTTTGTTATACCATTTTAAAATCAAAACTACCAGTATTTCCGATTATAATACGGAAGTAAACAATAACAATTCTTTTCAGCCTGAAATATGCTGATTTTCTTTTTACTTTCTACTAAAATCTTTTGTCTAATAAGTCTTAAAAAAGAGATAAGTCGCTAGTAATCAATTAAAATCAACTTGATAAAGTAATAATAGTATACAATCAAAAAATTTGGCTCGCAATTGTCAAGGCAATCGCTTTTAAAAATATATTAAACCACTTTGTGGTTTTTTGTTGTGGAAATTGGCAGCTATAAGCCTAATAAGGCTTGAATATGAATAGCCCTGCATGTTGCCTAGCGAAGCTTTGGCATAAAATGCAGGGATAATTACAACACGGATGACTGAACCACAAAGTGGTTCAACTTTAAAAGCGATTACCTTGTCATAATTGTATACTTAATTATTTTTTGAAAATTTTCTTTCGCTCGTATTTTAACTCAGCATGACAACCAGGAAAGCAAGAGCCACCATTATCAAGCAAAACAAATTTAATTGGCATATCCCACTTACCATATTTTACAGTATTCTCAATTAAATGTTCATTTTCAGATGCGTGCATATTATGACAAGTAGTACAATTTCGTCCACGCTTACCATTTGTATGTAAATAATGCATATTTCGGTCGCCATCTCTGAAATTAGTTACAGTCTCGGTTTTCTCAAGCGCAATTAACTCACTATTATGACAGTTAAAGCAAAGCAAAAAATTACTTTTTGTAGCTGGGGCATAAGCCCCAATAGGGAAATTCTCGTTTAATAAATGCTGATTTTCAGAGCTATGTGGATCATGACACATACTGCAACCATCATTTACTGGCCCGTGAACAGATTTTGCAGTTTCTAACTGAAGCTTAATATTCGTAATTTTACCAGATGTGCCAGTATATTCCTTATTATGACAACTTAAGCAAAGCTCTTTTTGCCCTGCTTTTAAAACCTTACTATTTTCAGAACCATGAGATGCATGGCAATTTGAGCAGGATTTATCTATACTTATAGCATTATGTACAACTGTAGCAGTTTTTACACTAGTTTCTAACGACTCATGGCATGTATAGCATAAAGTCGGCTTAGTTTCCGAAAGCAAGTAGCTCTCTTTTGCATTATGCGGATCGTGACACAAAAAACAATCTTTTGTAGCGGGCGCATGTACATTACTAGTACTCATTTCTTCAGCAACTCCATCGTGGCACTTATAACATAAATTAGGCATATCTAGCTTTAAAAACGACTCAAAATCAGACTGGTGTGGGTCGTGACATTTATGACATCTACCGCTATTTACTGGATTATGCACAACATCTTCGGCTTTTATCTCAAGCTGATGGCATTCCTTACATAAATTTTGCGTCTTTTTCTCAAGCAATAATTTTCTGTTTTTTGAACCATGTGTAGCATGACAATCATTGCATTTTCCATCGCCAGCAGGCTGATGTATATGCAGTTTTGTATTAATATCCTCGTGGCAAGTATAACAAAGTGCAGGAACTGTATCATTT
>DAOVUO010000299.1 GCA_030632545.1 Bacteroidales bacterium | reverse complement strand
TTTTGCAAGAATCTAAAAAAACGACAACTAGCAAAATTACCAAAAAATTTAAAATCCTCATAATAATAAATTTATGAATAAAATATTGATTTTGATTCAATTTAAAACCAAGATTTAAAACAAAGTCAATATTACTCAAAAATACCATTATTTAAAATGAAGTCAAAAAAATAAGGATTTGCAAACTATGTAAAAGTTAAAAAAAATTATAGAAAACTAACAAAACGAGTTTTTTTGTTAAAAAAAAGCAAACAATACTAAGCATGCATATATTTTACACAACAGTTGTTTGAAAATCAAATGAAGCATTCAAACTATTGTATACCACAACTACACCGATAGAAATCACTATTTTTCTGAAAAATATATTGGCTATTACTACAATAAATAAGCTTATTCATAATAATTCCAAATTGGTAAAAACTCTCATTTTTGCCTAAAAAAATAATATTTTTGTGATTGCTTTGATATTATAAGGCATATTAAGTGTAAACAACTTAAAAATAAATTTATTAATATAGATTAAACTTAATGCAGTTATGGCAGAGAAAAAGAAGTTTTTAACTCTTGACGGGAATGCTGCTGCTGCGCACATTTCGTATATATTTAGCGAAGTTGCAGCAATTTATCCCATAACACCATCTTCAAATATGGCCGAATATGCAGACGAATGGGCTGCTGCTGGTCGTAAAAATATATTTGGTGAAGAAGTTAAAGTTGTAGAGATGCAGTCGGAAGGTGGTGCTTCAGGTGCAGTACACGGATCGTTACAAGCTGGTGCTTTAACAACCACATTTACAGCCTCTCAAGGTCTTTTGTTAATGATTCCAAATATGTATAAGATTGCTGGTGAATTACTTCCAGCAGTATTTCATGTAAGTGCTCGTAGTATTGCAGCACATGCACTTTCAATATTTGGCGACCATTCAGATATTTATGCTACTCGTCAAACAGGATTTGCAATGATTGCAAGTAGTAGCGTTCAACAAGTAATGGATTTAGCTGGTGTTGCACACCTTACAGCTATCAAAACTAGAGTACCTTTTGTACATTTTTTTGATGGTTTCCGTACTTCGCACGAAATACAAAAAGTTGAATCTTTAGACAATGATGATTTCCGCGATTTAATTGATTGGAATGCATTAAAAGCTTTCCGCGACAATTCTCTTAATCCAGAAAATCCAGTTACAAGAGGAACAGCTCAAAATCCTGATATTTTCTTTCAAGCAAAAGAAGCAATTAACCCATTTTACGAAAACTTAGCTGATGATATAGCTGAATGTATGGGGCAAATTAGCGACTTAACTGGCAGAGAATATAAACCATTTACTTACTATGGTGCTCCAGACGCTACAAATGTTGTTGTTGCAATGGGTAGTGTTACTGATACAATAAAGGAAACTATTGATTTATTAGTAGCTAAAGGCGAAAAAGTAGGTTTAGTTACAGTTCATTTATTTCGTCCATTTTCTCCAAAACACGTACTTGAAATTTTACCAAAAACACTTAAAACTTTAACTATTTTAGATAGAACAAAAGAACTAGGTGCGCCAGGTGAACCTTTATACATGGACTTTACAGAAATGTTCTATACTTTAGAGGATCGTCCAGTTATTTTAGGTGGTAGATATGGTTTGAGTTCAAAAGATACAACTCCATCTCAAATTATTGCTGTTTTCAATAATATGAAAGAAGCAAAACCAATGAATAAATATACTGTTGGTATTGTTGATGATGTTACATTTAAATCATTACCATTATTACCAGAAGTAAGTGCTGTTCCTAAAGGAACTTACGAAGCTAAATTTTATGGTTTAGGTTCAGATGGTACTGTTGGTGCAAATAAAAACTCTATTAAAATTATTGGTGATAATACTGATAAATATTCACAAGCCTATTTTTCTTACGATTCAAAAAAATCGGGTGGTATTACAATTTCTCACCTTCGTTTTGGTGATAAAGAAATTCGTTCAACATATTTAGTAACTACTCCTGATTTTGTAGCTTGTCATGTACCTTCGTATTTAGATAAGTACGATATGCTTAAAGGCTTGAAAAAAGGCGGTACTTTCCTTTTAAATAGTATTTGGAGCGAAGAAGACACGATTAAACATCTTCCAAATCAAGTAAAAAGTTACTTAGCCAAAAATGATATCAAGATGTTCACTATCAATGCAACTAAAATTGCAGAAGATATCGGATTAGGCAATCGTACAAATACAATAATGCAGTCGGCTTTCTTTAAAATTGCAGAAGTAATTCCTTACGAATTAGCTGTAAAAGAAATGAAAAAAGCCATTGAATATACTTTTGGCAGAAAAGGCGAAGAAGTAGTAAATATGAACAACTTGGCCGTTGATAAAGGTGGCGATGTACACGAAATTAAAGTTCATGCTGATTGGGCAAAATTAAATGGCGAAGCTGCTAGTATTACCCATGATAATTCAGCACCAGAATTTATACGCAATATTGTTGACCCAATTAACTCACTTAAAGGGGATGATTTACCAGTAAGTGCGTTTAAAGGTCGTGAAGATGGAACATTCCCACAAGGAACAGCAGCTTTCGAAAAACGTGGTATTGCTGTAAGTATTCCAGAATGGAATTCAGAAACTTGTATCCAATGTAATATTTGTGCTTATTCTTGTCCTCATGCTGCAATTCGTCCGTTCTTAATTAACGACGAAGAAGAAGCTAATTTACCAGAAGGAACTGTTACTTTAGCTGCAACTGGTAAAGCTGTTAAAGGATTAAAATATCGTATTCAAGTTTCGGCTTTAGACTGTACTGGTTGTGGTGTTTGTGTAAGCGAATGTCCTGGTCGTAAAGGTGTAAAAGCACTTGAACTTAAACCATTAGAATCACAAATGGTTGAAGCTGATCGTTGGGATCATTTCGACAAAAATGTATCTTATAAAGACGAATTAGTTGACGTAAAATCAAACATTAAAAACAGCCAATTTGCACAGCCATTATTCGAATTCTCTGGTGCTTGTGCTGGATGCGGAGAAACTCCTTATGTAAAATTAGTTACTCAGCTTTTTGGTCAACAAACTATTATTGCTAACGCCACAGGTTGTTCATCAATTTATGGTGGTTCAGCACCTTCTACACCATATACCTTAAATAAGAAAAGTGGATTTGGTCCAGCATGGGCAAATTCATTATTCGAAGATAATGCTGAATATGGTTACGGTATGGCAGTTGCTGTTGGTCAATTACGAGCCCGTATTAAAGGCCGTCTTGAAGCTAATATGAGTTCATTTACTGCTGCCACACAGGAAGCGGCTACAGAATGGATTGCAGGAATGAGTGAAACTAGTGCTTCTAAAACTGCTGCAGATAAATTATATCCTTTATTGGAAAAAGAGAGTAATCCAGTTGCAAAAGAAATACTTGAATTAAAGCGTTTCTTTGTTAAAAAATCTATGTGGATTGTTGGTGGAGATGGTTGGGCTTATGATATAGGATATGGTGGACTTGACCATGTTTTAGCATCTGGCGAAGACATCAATGTGCTTGTATTAGATACAGAAGTTTATTCAAATACTGGCGGACAAGCCTCTAAGGCGAGTACAACTGGTCAAGTAGCAAAATTTGCTGCTGCTGGTAAAAGAACTCGTAAAAAAGACCTTGGCGCAATGGCAATGACTTATGGTAATGTATATGTTGCTCAAATTGCAATGGGTTCAAGTAATGCTCAAACTCTTAAAGCAATTAGAGAAGCAGAAGCATATAAAGGCCCATCTGTAATTATTGCATATTCACCTTGTATTGCACATGGTTTAAAAGGCGGTATGTCAAATGCACAAAGTGAGCAGGACTTTGCTGTTAAAGCTGGTTACTGGCAAATGTATCGTTACAATCCAACACTTCAGACAGAAGGAAAAAATCCTTTCACTTTAGATTCTAAAGTTCCTGATTGGAATAAATTCCAAAGTTATTTACGTAACGAAGTTCGTTTTACATCTCTACTTAAAACATTCCCAGAAGCAGCAGAGGAACTATTTGCTCTTGCTGAAGTAAATGCTAAATGGAGATATAATAGCTACTTACGTATGGCAGAAATGGATTATACTGAAAAGTAATCTGGCATTAAAATTCTATATAAAAACGGTGATACTTTATGTATTACCGTTTTTTTTATAATATCTATTATTTCTACTTTACGAAGTTAAAACAAGCTCTGAATCCAACCTCATAAAATAGAATTACAAAAGTTACAAAAAAGGATTAAACCGAATTGTCATATTTACATCATAGCTGAGTCGTAAATAGCTTGATGCATAGCTGTTCGAATATTAAACTTGTATATATTACGATTTTCACGTGTAGGATAAACTCTGTTTGATAGAAAAATAAAAACCAATTGCGAATCGGGGTCAATCCAAACAAAAGTGCCAGTGTAACCGCCATGCCCGAAACTACTT
>DAOVUO010000174.1 GCA_030632545.1 Bacteroidales bacterium | reverse complement strand
GGCTAACTGCTTTTCAGCAATTAACAAATTTTTTAAATTCTAAAAAAGGGTCAAAACTTGTGTTTATAGATGAGTTGCCTTGGTTTGATACTCGAAATTCAAAATTTATACAAGCTTTAGAGCATTTTTGGAATAGTTGGGCATCGGCACGAAATGATATTAAATTAATTGTTTGTGGTTCAGCTACCTCGTGGATGATAAATAAACTAATAAATAATAAAGGCGGACTCCACAACAGACTTACAAAAAAAATTAAACTTTTGCCTTTTACCTTAAATGAATGCGAAATATATCTCCATTCAAAAAAAAATAACTTAGATAAATATCAGATTATTCAATTGTATATGGCAATGGGCGGTATTCCTTTTTATTGGGACGAAGTAAAAGTGGGTTTAAGTGCAATGCAAAATATTGAAAATATTTGTTTTTCGGAAACAGGATTGTTGCAAAACGAGTTTAAAAATTTGTACCGTTCATTATTTAATAATTACGAAAAGCATATAAAAATAGTAGAAACACTGGCAAAAAAGTCGAAAGGTTTAAATAGAGATGAGATAATTAAAATTTCGGGTTTGCCAAATGCTGGAAGCACAACAATATTATTAGACGAACTTGAAGAAAGCGGTTTCATAAGAAAATATGTTCCTTTTGGAAAAAAAAATAGAAATAGTTTGTATCAATTAGTTGATTTTTATTCTCATTTTTATTTAAAATTTATTGCAAATACGCAAGTAACAAATAAAAACAATTGGTTAAATGCTGTTGATACTCCAAAATATAGAGTTTGGAGCGGATATGCTTACGAGCAAATATGTATGTGTCATTTGCCTCAAATAAAAGCTAATTTGGGAATAAGTGGTGTTTATACAACTGTTTCATCGTGGCGAAGTACAAATACTGTAAATGGAACACAAATAGATTTAATTATCGACAGACGAGATAATATTATAAACTTATGCGAAATGAAATTTTCTATTAATCCTTTTATTATCAATAAAAAATATGCTGGCGAATTAAGAGATAAAATAGGCATTTTTAAAACAGAAACTCGAACTCGAAAATCTGTTTTTCTTACAATGATAACGACTTATGGAGTAAAACAAAATATTTACTCTACTGGCTTATTTCAGAATGAAATGAATATGGATGATTTGTTTGTTTAAAGCTTAAAATGGTATTTTCTATTTCAAATATTTTTTTATTATTTCGTTTAAGGCTTTTTCATATATCGGTTTTGAGATAAAATCGACGCAACCTGCTGCCTTAGCTTTATCCTTATCAGCTTGAACTGTATAGGCAGTTTGGGCAATTATAGGTAAATCTGGGCAAAACTCCTTTATTAGTTTTGTTGCTTCGTAACCATTCATTATAGGCATTTTTAAATCCATAAGAACAATGTCTATTTCATTATTTTGTTTACATATTTCAACTGCTTCTTGTCCGTTTTTAGCGTGTAAAGTATTTAAATTTAAATCAAAATTTTCTAGTAGTGTGTCAATATATAAGTGGTTTACTTCTTCATCTTCAACAATTAAAACTGTGTGATTTTTGATTGATACTTGATTCTTGGTAATTGAAGGTTTGTTCTTCTCTGGTTCTGAATTGACTGGATTGTATGGAATTGTGATAAAAAAGATAGAGCCTTTTCCTTTTTCAGATTTTACTATAATATTTCCGCCAAGGAGTTCTGCATTTTCTTTAGCAATTGATAATCCTAAGCCTAAACCTCCAACGTTTTTAGATAATTCTTTTTCTTCTTGTGAAAACCTTATGAAAATAGATTCTTGTTTTTCAGGTTTAATTCCTATTCCAGTATCTTTTACGTAAATTTGTATATTCGAATCACCTTTATGTTTTATTAATTTATATCCAAATTCAATAAATCCTTCGTTTGTATATTTAAGCGCATTTTCGAGTAGATTGCTTATGATTTTATTTATTTTAGTTTCGTCAGTAAATATTGTGCTATTAATATCTGATAGTCCTTTTTTATAATATAACGGGATTTTACTTTCTTTGGCTTTAATGTCGAAAATTGAAAAATGTTCTAGGAGTAAATCGTTTAGGCAGACTGGTTTTTCAATTGTTTTTACTTGTTTGGTTCCAAGTTTCGATATTTCCAAAATATCATTTATAATCCGCATTAATTGATGTCCACTGTTTTGAATAATAGTAATATACTGCTTTTGTTTTATATCTGATAAATTAGGCTTATTTAGAAACTCTGAGAATCCTAGAATTCCGTTCATTGGGGTTCGAATTTCATGCGACATATTATTTATAAATTCTGTTTTTAGTTGGTCGCTTTCTTCTGCTTTCTCTTTGGCTATAATTAGCTCTTGTTCTATTTTTTTATGCTCAGTAATGTCAAGTTCAATACCATCCCAACAAACTAGTCCTTTATTAACTCTGGGTTTTGATACATAATACGACCATCGAGTACTTCCGTCTGGATTTATAACTCGGGTTTCTGATTTTAAAACTGACATTGTCCTAAGAGCTTCTTTTTCCTTTTTTATTAAATCCGAAATGTCATCTTTGTGTATTTTACCGTATATTAAGTCTGGGTTTTCTTTTGCTTCATCAGGAGTACAGCCGTATAGTTTGTTAACTGCATCACTTACATAATTAAACTTTTTGGTGTTTTCATCGAGCATTGTTACTTGATAAATCATGCCACTTACAAAATTATCAGTTATTAGTTGTAGTTGCAATTCTTTTTCTTCCGCACTATTTTTGGCATTTACCAATTCTTCGTTTGCCGCTCTGAGCTCCTCTTCAGAGGCGGTTAATTCTTTAATAAGTTCAGCATATTCTTGGTTCTGCTGTTTTATTTTTTCTTCTGCAAATTTTTGATTTGAGATATCTTCGAAAATTGTAACAAAATACCCTTTTTGAGGTGAGTATGCATTTATAGAAAACCATTTGTTTAAGGCTTCACTATAATTATTAAATGTAATTGCTTTGCCAGTTATAGCAACCTTGCCATATATAGCAATCCAGTCAACAGTGTCTTTTTCTATTTCAGGCAGTGCTATACTTACTTTTTTTCCGATAAGATTTATGGCCAATAAACCAGTTAATTGCTCAAATGTTTCATTTACTTTAATAAACTTATAATCAATTGCTTTGTTGTTCTTGTCAACTATAATTTTGTGGAATGCAAATCCTGTTGACATATTACTGAAAAGTAGTTGTTGTTCTATTTCGTTTTCAATTGCAATCTCCATTGCCAGTAATAATTTTTCATTTTGTGCTTTATATTCTTCATTTAAAGCAGCGTATTCATCGTTTTGGATTTTTAATTTCTGCTCGCTACCTTTTTGTTCAGAAATATCCTGACATGTTCCAAAAAACTTAATTGCCTTTCCGTCCTTAAACTCTACTCGTCCATTTGTTTTAACATCTATAATTTCGCCATCTTTCCGTACTAATCTATATTCATAAGGTTCAATAGGTTTGTTCTTTGAAGCAATGCTTTTCATCAACCAATTTGTAACCCTTTCGAGGTCATCAGGATGGTGGATTTTTTGATTTACTTTTTCGTAATTGATTTTTTCGTTAAAATCATATTTTAATAATTGAAACATGCCAGATGACCATGTAACCTTTCCTGAAACTATATTCCAAGTAAAATCTCCAATTTTTGAAATATACTGTGCATGGATCAGCTTTTCGTTTTGGATTTTTAATTTATTTTCGTTCTTTATTTGTTCGGAAATGTCTGTAATAGAGACAATCACATTTTTGTAATCATTTAGAATGATAAATTGAATTATTGCATTAAAAATTTCACCATTTGTTTTTACATATTCTGTAGCTTCCGAAAATTTTGTTTTACCTGATGCTAAAGTTAGAAGTAGATTTTTAAATGTTTCAAAAGATTTTTCGTTAAAAGTATTGCTTAAGTGGGTTATTAAGTTTTCTTTATTTTTAGCTCCAAATAAATCAAGCGAACTATTATTTACCTTATATATTTTTATTTTTGATATACATTCACTAACGAAATCGGGATTATTATCAATATATATTTTAAAATCGTCAATTTCTGTTTTCTTTTTGTCTATTATTTGTTTCACTACAGAAAAATCTTCTTCCCATAGTGATATTGGATTTTCATCAAATAGTAAGCGAAACATTTTTTTGTATTCTAATTCTTGATTTAAGTTTTCCATGCTATTTTCCTCTAACAAGTTAAAGCGATAGTAAAAATTGAGTATTGAATATTTTACTAGGCTAAAGTAGTGAAAATAGCTTAGATATTGTCAACAGTTTGTTATGTTTTGTTTTTTAAATAGTGTATTGTACTCAATAGTTCGCTAAGTATTCGTGTAATTCCCGATATTCAGGACAAGCTGTGGCCAAAATTTACCGAAGTGTTGACTTTACGATCCTTTTTATTTCTCAATAATTTGATTTATTTCATTAAAATAATTGAGTAATTTATTTATTTTATCGAGATTAAAATTATTTATCGAAGCTTGTAACTCAATACTGTACTTTTGAAATCCTGAAATTTTGTATCTTTCTCCTAAATTTTTAATTTCTGATATAAAGATTTGTAATTTATCCAAGTTTAGTATTTCTAGCAATTCTTTATGTAAAGGTTCTAAATCTTCTTTTATGTGCTTTTTTAGTTCTTCAGAAAAAGTTTTTTCCTGTTTTAATTCAGAAATGCAGGGGGCAATAATAATTGCTTTTTTTACATTATTTTTTTCTTCTTTGTATTTCAAATATTTTTTAATTGTTTTAAGTAACAAATTCTCATCAACTGGTTTAGTAATATAATCGTCAAAAACGTGGCTGTATTTTTCAATTTCTTCTTTTGTTGCATTTGCTGTTATTGCAATTATTGGAATTGATTTTAGTTTTTTATTTTTGCGAATAATTTTTGTTGTTTCATAGCCATTTAATTTTGGTAATTGTATGTCCATTAAAATTAAATTAGGCGTATAGTTTTTTAAAATTTCAAGTGCTTCATGTCCTGTTTCCGCTTCTTTAATTTCAAGATTATCTTCTTCAAGATATATAGATATTATTTCTCTATTATATTCAATATCTTCTACATGAAGTATTTTTGATTTACTGAAAGTTATAGTTGGAATTTCATCATCATCAATAATTTTTTCATGTTCTAAATCCAAAAAATGAACATTTTTTAGTAAGATAGTAAAAGTTGATCCAACATTGGTTGTGCTTTTTACTGTAATTGTTCCGCCCATTAATTCAACAAGACGTTTGCTTATTGCCAGACCAAGACCAGTTCCTCCGTATTTTTTTGTACTTTGTCCTTCTACTTGTCTAAAACTCTTAAATATTATATCTATCTGATTTCCTGGAATTCCTATTCCTGTGTCTTTCACTTCCATGGAAAGTTCTAAGGTTTTTAAATTTTGGGAAGTTTTATTTACTGTAACAATAATTGAAATAGAGCCTTTTTTTGTAAATTTTAATGCATTACTTACTAAATTTAATAATACTTGTCTTATTCTTAAAGCATCAATTATTAATGATTTTGGTAGGTTTTCGTTAATAGTGACATTTACAGGAATTTGTTTTTGTTCCGATAATTCTGTGAAAATTAGAGGAATTTCATTAAAAACTTCGTGGGGATTACATGCTCGTTTTTGAATTTTTAATTGTCCTGCTTCAATTTTCGATAAGTCGAGAATATCATTGATTAAATTAAGTAAATTGTCACCACTTTTTGCAATTTTATCAATAAAAGAGCGATTCTCTTCATTATCAATTCTTTTTTGTAAAATATTAGAAAAACCTATGATAGCATTCATTGGTGTGCGAATTTCGTGACTCATATTGGCCAAAAATTCACTTTTTAAATGGTTTGCGATTTCTGCGTCTTTTTTAGCTTTTTTTAGTTCTCTTTCAGCAATTTTTCTGTCTGTAATATCATATTTTATTGCTAAATAGTTTACTATTACATTCTCTCCGTTTTTTATTGGCGAAATGACAGCTTGTTCCCAATATTTTACCCCATTCTTTTTAATATTTAAAAATTCGCCAAACCATGTTTCCCCTTTTGTGATAGTTTCCCACAAAATTTCATAATATTTAGATTTTGTTTTTTTTGATTTTAGTATTCGTGGATTTTTTCCTTTGGCTTCATCAAAACTGTAGCCTGTTGATTTTGTAAATGCAGAATTAACGTATTCTATTGCTCCAGTAGTGTCTGT
>DAOVUO010000386.1 GCA_030632545.1 Bacteroidales bacterium | reverse complement strand
CTGATATTGTGCTTAATAAATTTCATGCCAGAATTTAAAGCTGTAAAAACAGATACTTAGCTTTTGAGATAAAGTTTAATAATTTTATAAAAAATTGTATTTGTTGAAAAAAATCTTTACAAAATTAAATTTATGTGATTTTTTTTTTATAGCTTTGTAATCTAAAGTTCAGGCTACGGTTTTGGATTTTATGTATTCATTTTCCCCCTCGACTAAAGCAAATTTTTTTGTTTGGTATGTTTTTTGGTTATTATTATTAGTTACCATAAAATTATCTGCTAAATAAGAAGTGTTGCTTTAAATACATGTTTTGAAAATATTGGGTTACTTACATTTATTAGTTGTATTACTTCGTAGATTACAGTTGTATATACTAATTATTTTAGCTAATAAACTTACAATTGTAATTGTATTGGTTTAGTTTTTTTACCTATTCTAGTGTTTTTAAAATAAAAAATATCAATTGTAATTATTAGGTATTGGATAATAGAAGTTTGTTTTTGTAAACATTGTTTTATGCGCTATGAGTAGCTCTATTTATTGATTAAAACTTTATTTACAAATTTAATTCTCAGATAATAATAATGTGTAATAAAAAAATGGCCTGAATTTTGCCAGTTATGAATAAATAATGATAAAATAAATGCATCATGGAACAAAAATTCATCAAAAGAAAAGTATATGATAGAATTAAGAAAGAGCTTCGTAACGAACGCTATTTTTTAATTACGGGAGCACGTCAAGTAGGTAAAACTGCTATTTTGAAACAATTAGAAAGTGAATTAAATCGTAGAAAATTACCAGTTTACTTTGTACAGCTTGCCGATTCTGATGTTTTGGATAGTTTAAATGAGGATAAAGACAATCTATTCAATTATATACCAGAACCAGACGATAAGCCCATATTTGTTTTAATGGATAATATTCATAAGCTCGAACATTCGATAGAGTTTATAAAATATTTCCAAACAGAATTAGGCGAGCAGCTTAAAATGATATTTACTACAAGTCTTAAGTTTTATGCTGATGATCCAGAGTTTACAGCTATGCTTGATATATATCCTGTACATCCTTTAGATTTAGAGGAGTTTTTGTTATTCAAAGACGCTCAAAATTTAGTGAAAGAGTGGTTTTACATTCGTACACAAAAAGATCATAAGAGTTACAGACGTAAAAAATTGGAAAAGGCTTTTCATGAGTATCTTACTTATGGAGGTTTTCCTGAGGTTGTATTGACCGAGGATAATACTGAAAAGGAAGAAGTGCTAAAAAATATAGCAACAACTTTTGTTAAAGAAGATATTTACGAAGCACATATTCAGAATACTGATAAGCTGTATAAGTTGTTTAACCTATTAGCTTATAAAACTGGCGATTTAGTTAATATGAGCGAATTGTCTGTTTCATTGCAACTTTCAATTACCGCTGTTGAAAATTATTTGGGTATACTTGAACGTAATTTTCATATATCTATGGTTCAGCCGTTTTATGCTCTTATTAAGAAGGAATTGAAGAAAATGCCTAAAATTTATTATAATGATTTGGGTCTAAGAAATATGATGGTTAAAACTTTTCTTCCTGTAAATGACCGACTTGACCGTGGACAGTTAGTGGAGAACTACGTACATAGTCGCTTGAGAATGCTTTATAATGAGGATGAAATTTTATATTGGCGTACAGCCGATGGTAATGAGGTTGACTTTGTTATGCCCGATGCCGAATATAAGGGTAGAGCTATAGAAGTTAAATTTTTTGCAAAAGAGTACCGTCCTTCAAAATATAAAAAGTTTTCAAAAACATATATTGATATGCCTATTGAAGTTCGAGCTTTTCATGCCGACCAGAATGACCAGAGTATTCTGGGACTTTAAGATAACTTTATAGATGCATTGAAATAACTAGCTAAATTGATTAATTATCTTTTTAGCTAGTTATTTTTCTTTTCATATTCAGAGTAATTTAGCTGCATTGTTGATAAGTTTTAGGGAAGTTTTTATCAATTTGCAATTTATGTTTGTTTAAATTCGTATTTTTGCTTATTGTAATAATCCCCAAAAACGACTATGTCTGAATTCGTTCATCTTCACGTACATACGCAGTATTCCTTACTGGATGGTGCTTCTAAAATAACAGACCTTGTAGATAAGGCCAAGGAATTTAATATGCCAGCAATTGCTATTACTGACCATGGGCACATGTATGGCGTTAAATTATTTCATAAAGTTGCCACAAAAGCTGGTATTAAACCTATTTTGGGTTGCGAAACTTATGTTGCTAAAGGAGGTTCACGTTTCGATAAAAAAGGTAAGCAAGATAGAAGTGGTGATCATTTAATTCTTTTAGCTAAGAATAAAGTTGGTTATCATAATTTAATGAAGCTTATTTCTTTTGCATGGACTGAAGGTCATTATTATAAGGCACGTGTTGATAAAGAGCTTCTTAGAAAATATAGTGAGGGCATTATTTGTTCATCGGCTTGTTTGGGTGGCGAAATTCCACGTTTAATTCGTAACGAAAGTATTGAAGCTGCTGAGAAAGCAATTTGGGAGTACAAAGAAATTTTTGGAGCTGATTTTTATTTGGAGTTAATGCGCCATAAAACTGGTATCCCTGAGATTGATAATAATACTTATGCTAAACAGGAAATTGTAAATCAAGCACTAAAGGATTTAGCTGTAAAAACCAATACTAAACTTATAGTTACAAACGATTCGCATTTTACAAACAAATCAGATGCTGAGGCACACGATATACTTGTGTGTTTAAGTACTGGGAAGGATTTAGATGATCCTAATAGATTAAAATATACGGGACAGGAGTATATTAAATCGCCTTTAGAGATTTCAAGGTTATTTTCTGATTTTCCAGAAGCAGTTACAAATACATTAGAAATTGCTAATAAGGTAGAATTATATAAAATTGATTCTGAGCCAATTATGCCTGACTTCCCTTTGCCAGAAGGGTTTGACTCTGAAGATGATTACTTAAAGCATTTAGCTTATGAAGGTGCGGAGCGCAAGTTCCCTGAAATAAATGATGAAGTGCGTGAGCGCATGGATTTTGAGTTAAATACAATTAAAAGTATGGGTTTTCCAGGATATTTTTTGATTGTATGGGATTTTATTAAAGCTGCACGAGGTATGGGCGTTTCTGTTGGGCCAGGACGAGGATCTGCCGCTGGTTCTGCAGTTGCTTATTGTTTGGATATTACGCAAATTGACCCAATTAAGTATGATTTACTGTTTGAGCGTTTTTTAAATCCGGATCGTATTTCAATGCCCGATATTGATATTGATTTTGATGAGGAAGGACGAGAGAAAGTTTTAAATTGGGTAGTTGATAAATACGGCAAGGAGAGAGTTGCTAACGTTATCACCTTTGGTAAAATGGCTCCTAAAATGGCTATTAGGGATGTTGCTAGAGTACTAAAACTGCCTTTACCAGAGGCAGATAGACTCGCAAAATTAGTACCTGAAAAGCCTGGAACTAAATTTAGCGATGCATTTAAGGAAGTCTCTGAGCTTAAAGAACAGTTAGACAAAGGTTCGCCATTAGTTCAGCAAACATTAAAAATGGCCACAACGCTCGAAGGCTCAATTCG
>DAOVUO010000319.1 GCA_030632545.1 Bacteroidales bacterium | reverse complement strand
TGTCATCACTATTGTAATTATCCCTGCATTTATGCCAAAGCTTTGCTTGGCAACATACAGGGCTATTCATATTCAAGCCCTTTAGGCTTATAGCTACCATATTTTTTTATAAATTGCTACCATTTTTCAAAACAAAAACCACATAGTGGTTTAATTTTAATAGCCATGGGTGCTAACCCATGGAAAAAATATTGACATAGAATTTAGAACCACAACGTGGTTCAATATATTTTTTTAAAACCTTACCCTGTACAATGGTTTCCGATTTCAAACTTAAAACTTAGCACTCGAAGCTTAAAACTAAAGGAACTATTGACTGAACCATCCTTTTTAAATCACCTACAAAAAATTATGCAAAAATATTTTAATACAACTGGTGTTTGTAAGCCAGAAATGCACTACATAGTAAACCCTTTGCGTGGTTTAAAAAAGAAGATATATCAATTAATTGAAAATAAGCAATATTTTATAATTCACGCATCGAGACAAACTGGAAAAACTACATTACTGCATCATCTTGCAAAGATGATAAACGAAGAGGGGCAGTATATTGCGGTTGTGTTTTCTGTAGAAAAGGCTGGATATGAAAGTATAAGTGTGAAAGATGCAAATCATACTTATATAAATAGTCTTTATAAAAAAGCATTATTACAACTCGAAAAAGAATACTTACCGCCATCACTTGAAAATATAATTAAATATGAAGATGCATTCTATAATTATTTGAATGAATGGGCATCAAAACAAAAAAAAGAAATTGTTTTACTTATAGATGAAATTGATGCCTTACATGATGATGTCTTAATTTCTGTACTAAGGCAGTTGCGAGATGGATTTCAAGATCGTCCTAAATCATTCCCTTCTTCAATTGCATTAATTGGATTACGGGATATTAGAGAATACCGTGAAAAAGCAAGAAGCAAAGATGGCTCGCTTGGTGCTGGTTCGCCCTTTAATATTAAAGCTGAATCGTTTAGATTAGAAAATTTTAGTAAAGATAATGTTTTTGAGCTACTAGAGCAGCATACCACAGAAACTCAACAAGTTTTCCCCGAAGATGTAAAAGAAAAAATTTATAATTATACAAGCGGACAACCATGGCTTGTAAACGCTTTAGCTCGTGAAATTGTATATAGTATTTATGATAATGATTTTTCCAGAAAAATCACTGTGAAAGATGTTGTGAAAGCAAAAAAAAATATTATTCAACGCCGTGATACTCATTTGGATAGCTTGCTTGATAAACTGCAAAATCCTAGAGTAAAACCTATTGTACAAGCAATTATAAGTGGTGATGATATCTTTTATGACAGCTATAACGATGATTTATTATATACAATAGACCTTGGCATTGTTAAGGACACGGAAAAAGGAATTGAATTTGCGAATAAAATTTACAAGGAAATAATCCCTCGTACACTTAATTTGCAATTTCAAATGGCAATTAAATCTAAAATAGAAAAAGACTGGTACAAAACAGAAAATGGAAAGCTAGACATGGATGCTTTGCTGAAAGGTTTTCAGAAGTTTTATCGCCGACATTCCGAATCGTGGATTGATTTATATAGCTATAAAGAAGCAGGACAACAATTATTATTGATGGCATATTTGCAAAGAATAATAAATAGTGGTGGAACAATTGACAGAGAAATGGCAATTGGAAGCGGAAGAACCGATATTGAAATAAGCTATAATAATGAAATATTTATACTTGAACTAAAAATTAATAGATATAATTACGTAAAGGAAGATGGCTTTGAACAACTATCAAGATACCTCGATAAAGCAGGACAAAAACATGGATATTTAGTGCTTTTTGAACCCAAGGAAACAAAAAACAAAACTTGGGAGGAAAGAATTAAATGGGATAAAATAAAATATGAGTATAAAAACGTAGAAAAAATAATTACAATAGTGGAAATGTAGAGGATTGACGATTTATTATTTACTAATTTATATTGTGCTTACGCATTTATGCAAAATGCTTACAAATAGTAAATTATATAAAAAAAATGCGAATTTTTTTGTGAGATTACTTAGTCCAAAATAATAAAGTAGGTAAAGTCTGGATTTATGAAATAATCATAATAATATTGAATCTGTAATGAGAAAAAATATTATCCTTGTGTATTGAACAAATTTGAGCAAACAAGTCTTGTTGCTGTGAGTGAATTGGAATTTACAGAATTTCGTAAGCAATATTAAATGGCACAAAGTTCATATTTTAACGCTTCGTTAAGTTTTGTGTAATTAGTTGAATTTCAATAGTTTAATGTCAAGATCTGAGGTTGTTGGAATTTGTTTACTGTCAAGATATTCTTGCATTTCTCGATATTCGGGACAAGCTTTGGCAAAATATTAGTAAAGTATTGTATTTGAAAGAATAATGGAATAGCAAAAAGTGAATAAAGAAAAAGTTAAACATATTATTGAACAAGGGGAAGGAATTTCAGTTGAGTTTAAAAAAGCAGGAAAGCAACTACCTGAGAACTTATTTGAAACAGTTTGTGCATTTCTTAATCGTAAAGGTGGGGAGATTTTGTTAGGTGTAGATGATGATAAGAATATTCATGGAATCGAAAATGATAAAACAGAAATATTTTGCAAACAGATAGCAAATTTAAGTAATAATCCTCAAAAATTATTTCCCTCATTTTTGTTAGAGCCACAAATTATAGAATTTGAGAATAAAAAATTAATTTATATATTTATTCCTATTTCATCACAAGTACATAAAACTGGCAATAAAATATATGATCGTAGTGTTGATGGAGATTATATTCTTAATTCGGATGCTCAAATAAAGCAAATTTATATAAGAAAATCAGTTGATTATTCAGAAAATAGAATATATTCGTTTCTTTACGAAAGCGATTTTGCTGATGGTGTTGTTGATAGAGTTCGTAAAATAATACGAATATATAGACCAAACCATCCTTGGAATGAACTTTCAAATGATGAATTTTACCGAACAGCTGGGCTGTACAGAAAAGATATCGCTACTGGCGAAGAAGGCTTTACTATGTCGGCTCTTTTATTATTTGGAAAAACCGAAACAATCGGCAGTGCAATTCCTCATTATAAAGTAGATGCACTTGTAAGAATTGAAAATATTGATAGATATGACGACAGAATTAATATAAGATGTAACTTAATAGAAGCTTATGATAAATTAATGGATTTTGTAACTAAGCATTTACCAGATAAATTTTACTTGCAAGGCGACCAACGTATATCGTTAAGAGAAAAAATATTTAGAGAAATAGTAGCAAATATTTTAATTCATAGAGAATACACAAACGCTTTTCCTACCAGTTTTATTATTTATAAAGATAAGGTAGAGTGTAAAAATGCTAATAAACCACATACTTGGGGAAGTCTGAAACCAGGTAATTTTGAACCATTTCCGAAAAACCCTCATATTGCACAAATTTTTACTCAAATGGGACGATCGGAAGAACTAGGAACTGGTGTACAAAATGTATTTCGTTACAACAAAATATATTCTGATACAGATAACAATGAGTTTATTGAGGGTGATGTTTTTGTTACCTTAGTACCTTTGAGGATTTTTAAGGAGTCAAATGTCCCTTTAAATGTCCCTTTAAATGTCCCTTTAAATGTCCCTTTAAATGTCCCTTTAAATGAAAGGCAAAAAATGATATTATCAGCTATAAAAACAAACAGTAAAATAATAATAGATGAGATGGCTGAAGAATTTCAAGTAAATATTAAAACAATAAAGCGTGATATTATTAAACTGCAAGAAGCAAATATTATTATGCGAATAGGCAGTAAAAAAGCAGGATATTGGAAAATAATAAGTTAAAATATAGATAGCTTAAATTAATAGTGACCAAATTTACCAAAAGCGTCATAGAACATGAGTAGCTGTATATTTGTAAACGAATTGTTAAAGTGTTATATTGCTAAATTGTTGTAAAATAACAATCTAACAATTTAACCACTTCTAACTTAGCAGTCTGCGGTAGTATGCAGAAAGAAACAACAAGTATAGTAAAACCTGTGTTTTAGTAACAATGGTTCGGTAAGATTTACTAAATTTACTGTTTCAAAACTGTATTTCGCTAGTTATAAACAACATAGTAAATAAAATGGAATTTAGTAAATCTATGTATTTCAGTAGTTTATAAAAATTTAACGAAGTATTAAGTAAAGTACAATATTAAATCTATTAACCATTATTGGGTAAATATCAGGCGTAAGCTAAATTATAAAATAGTAAATC
>DAOVUO010000450.1 GCA_030632545.1 Bacteroidales bacterium | reverse complement strand
TCGAAAACACTCATACTACGGCAGATATAAATGTATTCGTAGAAGAATTTGTACTTTTTTACTTAAAAACACTTAAATCTTTTATCAAAAACAACAAACTTCCTAAAGCGGTTACAGAAAAAAATGCTTATGGGAAACTTGATGAAGTTTTGGAACAGATAAAAGATAATAAAAGCCGCAAAAAACAATTGGACGATTGGACAAGAACTGATAATGGATCTAAAATATTTGACTTAGATCATCCTAAATTAATAGAAATAGACAAAAATCTGAAAGAAGAAATTAAAAAAGAATTTGCAAATTTACATGAAAATAAAAATTTTGACGAAAATTATTTTAATATACTAGATATTGTTCAACGAGTTACATCAGGAACTGGCTCTTATGGTTATCCTCGATATTATGTACTTATTCAAGGCGAGGCAAACAAAACTGATGCTAATGTTATTCTGGATGTAAAACTACAAACCAAACCAACTGCTTGCGAATACCTAGAAAACAACACAGCAAAAATTAGCGAAAACGAAGGAATTAGACACATGGAGGCATACAAAAACCTGTGCAAAGATACTGACAACCATTTAGGATATATCACGCTTAAAGAAGGAAGTTTTTCAATTCGAGAACGCTCACCTTATAAATCATATTTTCCTACACAAGTACTAAATAGCTCAAAACGCTTTAAAAACATGGTGGAACAATGGGGGAAAATTATTGCTACAGCCCATCTAAGAGCTCATGATAATTTTAACGCAAAAAAAGTAATCGAATTAAATAATCAGAACAATTTGGCTAAAAAAATCGTGCTATTAGCATCTGACTATAATACCTTTAATGCTAAAGCTTACAAAAAATTTATTAATCATCATTATATGAATGAGTAGGAAGCTAATTATTTTTAATTGATTATTTGAATTTGATGATAGTTTAGAAACAAAAAATTAAAGTAAAAACGGTAAACCTTATTCAGACATTCACAAGCAATCACCAATCACTTATAATTTGTTTGCACACAAGTACAAATAGCTCTATTTTTGCACAAATTTTTTGAATAAGCATGACAATCAAACAAGAAATAAACCGCCGCAGAACATTTGCAATTATTAGTCACCCAGATGCTGGAAAAACAACTCTAACCGAAAAACTATTGCTTTTTGGAGGTGCTATTCAAGTAGCAGGAGCTGTAAAATCAAACAAAATTAAAAAAGGTGCTACTTCCGACTTTATGGAAATAGAACGTCAGAGAGGTATTTCGGTGGCAACCTCTGTAATGGGATTTGAATATAAAGATGTTAAAATAAACATATTAGATACACCTGGCCACCAAGATTTTGCCGAAGACACTTTTCGTACACTTACTGCCGTAGACAGTGTAATTGTTGTAATTGACGTAGCAAAAGGCGTTGAAACTCAAACAGTAAAACTGGTTAGCGTTTGCCGTATGCGCAATATTCCAATTATGATTTTTATTAATAAGCTCGACCGAGAAGGAAAAGACGCTTTTGAATTGCTCGATGATATTGAGGATAAACTAGGAATTAGCGTAAGTCCGCTAAGTTGGCCAATAGGAATGGGCGGAACTTTTAAAGGTGTTTATAATATTTTTGATAAACGAATTAATTTCTTCGAAAACGAAGATAAATTCAACAAAACTGAGCCTTATGCTGTTACCGACCTTAAATCTACTGAATTACACGAAATAATAGGTAAAGAACACGCTGAAACACTTGAAGAAGAAGTAGAACTAATTCACGAAGTTTTTCCTGAATTTGAAACCGAAGATTACTTACATGCCATGGTTTCGCCTGTGTTTTTTGGCAGTGCCCTTAATAATTTTGGTGTTCAGGATATGCTCGACATATTTATACAAATTGCACCAACACCAAGACCTGCAATTACTGAAGAGCGAGAAATATCCCCTTATGAAGAAAAATTCACGGGTTTTGTATTTAAAATCCATGCGAATATGGATCCAAAACACCGTGATAGATTAGCTTTTGTGAAAATTGTATCGGGAGTTTTTAAACGAAATACAAACTACAAACACATTAGACTTAATAAAACATTTAAATTTTCGAGTCCTACTGCATTTATGGCCTCAAAAAAATCTATTGTCGAAAAAGCATATCCAGGCGATATTGTAGGTTTACACGACACAGGAAATTTCAAAATTGGCGACAGCTTAACCGAAGGTGAAATTATTCATTTTAAGGGAATTCCAAGTTTTTCACCTGAACTTTTTCGTTATGTAGAAAATGGTGATCCAATGAAATCGAAACAACTTGCAAAAGGAATCGACCAGCTAATGGACGAAGGTGTAGCACAGTTGTTTACACGAATTTCCAACGGAAGAAAAATTATTGGAACAGTAGGTGCTTTACAATACGAAGTAATTGAATATCGCCTAAAACACGAATATGGGGCTACAGTACGATATGAACCAATTAGATTGCACAAAGCTGTTTGGTTAAAAGGTGATGAAGACCAAATTAATGAATTAAAAAGGAAAAAGCATAATTCTATGGCTTTGGATAAGCATGGTAATAATGTTTTTCTGGCCGAATCATCTTATGAGCTTCAATTAATGAAGGAAAAATATAAAGACATACAATTTCATTTAAAATCTGATTTTTAAAAATAAAAAATGCTGCTATGGAATTATTAACGCATAGTTATTTTGCATTATTCCTAATAATAAGTATTGGATTATTATTTGGAAAAGTAAAAATTAAAGGAATTTCTTTAGATATATCCGCAGTAATATTTGTAGCCCTCTTTTTTGGGCATTATGGTGTAGTCATTCCTAAGGAGATACAAACAATTGGGCTAATTTTGTTTATATATTCCATTGGAATACAAGCTGGCCCTGGCTTTTTTGATGCTTTTAAGCAAGAAGGGTTAAAAATGTCACTTTTGGCAATTATAATAGTTGTAACGGGTGCTTTAACAACATTAGTTAGTAGCCTCATTTTTTCTATCGACAGTACAAGTGCCGTTGGTATTTTTGCAG
>DAOVUO010000479.1 GCA_030632545.1 Bacteroidales bacterium | reverse complement strand
TCATCTCAAATTTCTCTACCCGATAAATCAATTTAATCATCATTACTTTTCTTTTTTATTATATCATCAAAAATTTTATACCTGGGATAATAATTTAAGCCAAAATTTAAAGTAATATTTGAAAAATATATATCATCAATAATTTGATAATTCTCAAATATAATATCGTCGCCTGTACCTATGGAATATTTAGCATAACTATTATTCGCTAAATTAAAATCCTTATAATAACTAAGTTTTAAACTAAATTTAATGCGATTTTTACGATATGCAAAACTAGCCTCGGCCCAAGCACCATAAGTAAACGAATTAAAATAATTATTTACATTAATTGCATTTATTCCATAATAATAATCGTCTACACCTCCAGAAAAAGCTTCGGCAGAGTTTAGTTTATTTCCATAAGCACCAGCTCCGACAGAAATGTTTATTGGATTTTTTTTAGAATAGAACAAAATAGGAAGTATGTCAAACCTCATTCCTATAGGTAATTGAATGTATTTAAAATGAAAATACAACTCACTAGTTGCAAGTCCTTCTACAGAAGTACTTCTGGTAAAATTCAGTTGCGTTAGGTTAAATTCCGTATAAATAGACCAGCGACGACGCAAATAAAATTCCGCATTAATTCCATAAGAATCACCTAAATTAACCGATGAATTTGATATTGTTGTAATTTCGGAACTACTAATCAATGAACTTTCATTACTGCTATTAACAGACGGATTATTTAGTCCGTAAAAAGTTCCGAAGCTAAAATAAGGACTAATTTTAGCATTTGCAGCAGCTCTGGTTATTTCAACAAATTCATCATTAGCAAATTCAGTAAATGGCCTAATTACAAGCAAACTATACGTACATCGTTCGGCTTCGCTTGAATTAAGCTGCATGGAATAAATACGAGCTTTATACAGATAAATTTCTGCCAATACTTGCCTTGAAGCTTTTATTTGCTCTGCATCATTTAAAAATTGCATAGCTTTTTCAATGCGTCCAAATTTATACTCAATTTTTGCACTATCTAACGCTACTATCGACGATAATTTTTGCCCAAATGTAAATTGAGTACTTGCAAAAATTAATATCAAAATTCCTATAATAGACTT
Organism: Bacteroidales bacterium; assembly: GCA_030632545.1. Classification (GTDB taxonomy): domain Bacteria; phylum Bacteroidota; class Bacteroidia; order Bacteroidales; family DYOH01; genus DYOH01. The sequence continues at coordinate 1,664 of DAOVUO010000479.1, read as the reverse complement.
TTTGTCTAAAATATATTTCCTTGATAGCGATGTATTTCGCCTCTTTTGTAATACTCCCACCATTTGTTTTGTTGAGCTTTACTTATTTTTGATTGCTTAATTGTATTTTGATATATTAATTTAATATCCATCGGGATAAACTTAATACTTTCATTATCTGCATATATTAAATAATTATTGTCTTCTGTAAAAACTAGAGAACTAATATATTTTGATGCTTTAGGTTTGATACTCATAGGGAGCAAAGTATTTGTACGCCCCATCTTTTCGCCCAAATACCAAATCATAATAGAACCATCAAAAGAGCCAGTTGCCATCCACTTTTCATCCGAGCTTATACTTATACAAGATATTTGACCACTATGTCCAACAGGAAATTCCTCTGAAATTGTGGCATTAGTTACACGAATTTTACCAGTACCAGTAGTGGTGAAAATAGTTGAATTAGACTCTAAAAAATCCAATACACTATATTTATTTGCGCTTGATTTCCAATTTACCTCCGTATTAAGTTTTGAGAAAATAAGATTCCCCATATTTTTTGTCACAACAAATTGCCTCCCGCTTACAATACTTTGGCTAAATTGATTTTCATCAAATAATATAGAATTTCCATTATTTAATTTCACCTGCATTTGGCTCGGCTCTGGCAATTTAATAAGCTTATTTACATTACTACTCACAAATGGACTGATATCGTTGGCTTTATCATTAAAATAATAGTAAACTCGGCTGTAGGATGTATTAAAGTATAGCTTATTATGAATTTGAACCAATGAATAAACATTCCCAATTTCGGGTGCTAAAAGAACCTGCTCATCTGATAAGCCTTCTTCTATCGAACCATTAATTTCAGATTTAGCCAAACCTCCAACAGTTTTTCCATAATACAGCATATTTTCATTTATCAGAATGCTTTTAGCCTGCTCATTCAACAAAACTGTATTATTATTTTGAATATATGTTACCAAAAGAGCCTGTGTAATTGTTGGCATATAAGGATGAGGAATTTCGTATTTTGCTGCCAAACTATCTGCTACATAATTCAATTCGAGTGCTGTATTAGCCAAAAAACCTTGAATCTGTTGGTCGTTTATACTTAACGCTTCACTCGCCAAATTTTTTGCATTAAAAGCATAAAGATAATAATGCGCTCTTTCCTCTGCCTCCTCGGCCTTTTTGCGCTGAATATTAGCCATTTTCTCACTTGCTTCTGCCTTTTTCTTAGATTTTATTGCATACCTCTTCTGACGATCAGCCATGGCTCTAGCAGAATCAGCAAGCCTTCGAGCATTTTGAGCTTCGGCCTTCTCCACTAACGCAATTAAAGTTTGCTCCTCGGCAATAGCCTTTTGTTGCATTGCAATTAGCGACTGTTCCTCGGCATTAAGTGCCTGTTTTCTGGCCTCTTCAGCCATTTTTCTAGCAATTACCTCATTTTTCTGAGCTCTTTCTCGCTCAACAAGAGCTATTTTCTTCTGTTTTTCCGATTGCAAGTAATTAGTATAGGCAAATCCACCAAATAAAATGGCAAAAAACCCAACAACTATAACAATAATCAATAATCGCTTAATTCTTTTTTGCTGCTTTTCTTTTTGAAGTAAAATCAGCAATAATTCACCACTTCGCTCAATATATTCACGTTGCAATGTACTTGCTTCGGG
>DAOVUO010000377.1 GCA_030632545.1 Bacteroidales bacterium | reverse complement strand
CGCACTATAAATTTGTAGGAGATAAAAATGCGCAACTAGTAGTTTTGGTTCATGGCGGAACTGTACCATCGTGGACATGTGATAATCAAGCAAGTTTCTTAGTAAAAGCAGGTTACAGAGTTTTAACTTATGATAAATTTGGCAGAGGATATTCTGATAGACCTGATATAATATATAACAAGGAACTTTACCAAAGGCAATTATACGAATTAGTTGAAAAACTTGAAATTTCACAAACATTTCATCTTATAGGAATCTCGCTTGGTGGTGCAACTGCGGCAAAGTTTGCAGCTAAGAATCCTAAGCGAGTTGGAAAACTTATTCTAATTTCGCCTGTGATAAGCAATTTTAAAATAAATCCAGTTTTTTCTGTACCAATTTTAGGCGAAATTATGGCATATACCGTAGGAATTAAGGTGATTGTCAATCGTTTTAATTCTTTGTATGGCAATAAACCTGATTTAAAAAAATATCAAAAATTATATTTTGAGCAAACAACTATCAAAGGTTTTCGCTCTTCATTATTATCAATGCTCAGAAATGATGCTCTAGGCGATTATAGCTCTGATTATAAAAACCTTGGAGTACTAAATAAAAAAACACTGCTACTTTGGGGTGTTGACGATACCGAAATTACTAAAATTATGATAGATGATATTATAGAATTTATTCCAAATATAGAATTTATACCTGTTATGAATGCAGGACATGGAATTATTGTTCAGCAAGCGGATAAAGTTAATGGGTTATTATTAAACTTTTTACAGCAATAGTTCCTTGAACATCAGAGAACTATTGTGCAGGAAAATATAGCAAAATGGAAGTTATATTTTAGTTTACTAATGTATAGAATAAAAGCATATAAGATTGCTGTTGCTGGTTTTGTTTTTACAATAACTATTAGTCTTACTGAGAATTAACAACTAATAATTGGTAAATAGTGTGTAAATTCCTGCTATTTGTAGATGATTGTTGATAAAATCAGATTTATTTATTTGAATGCAAGCTAATATCAGTATGTAATATTTGATAATAAGGCCGTTTATTATGTTAAGTGCAATTTAGTTATAGAATAAGTAGAATATATGTAAGGGCTTTATTATGTGCTTATTATGTATTAGATATATCTTGATTATCCAGCCAATTAGCTTTGTCCTTGATTATTTACTAAAAACATGCTTATTTGAAAAAAAATCATTAAGCATTAACTTGCTGTTATACTGCTTATTAACTAGTAGTGCATTGTCAATTAAACTTCTAATTTTAGCCAATATTTTGCTCAAGATATATTTGATAATTATCAAATGAATATAAAGTAAGATATGCCCTAAAACAGTTTTTATAATATCCTAATTATTAGTATTATTAGCTATGTGTTTTATAGTTTACGGAAAAAATAAAAGCTATGCATACATAATAAGTTTATATTTTTTATATTTGATGCTGGAATTTGAAATTTAATTAAACTGAAATACAAATGATTTCAAGTATTATTTTTATTATCGTATTAGTAGTTGCAATAGTTTTCTTTGCATGGAATGTGAGAATTATTGCCAAAAATATCAAGCTAGGTAAAGACCTTGATATCAACGACAATAAGTCGATTAGATGGAAAACCATGTTTTTGATTGCAATTGGGCAAGGCAAAATGATTAAACGTCCACTTGCAGGTATATTGCATATTATGGTTTATGTAGGATTTATTATTGTCAATGTGGAAATGCTCGAAATTTTAATAGATGGAGTAGTAGGTACGCATAGAGCGTTAAGCTTTGTGGGTGAGGACATTTATAATGCATTTGCTTCCACTTTTGAAATTTTTGCTTTAGCAGTAATTACTGCGTGTATTACTTTTTTATTCAGACGTAATATTGTGAGAGTTAAACGTTTCCATAATAAGGAAATGACTTCTTGGCCACGTTTAGATGGTAATATTATTCTAATTACAGAAGTACTTTTAATGTCTGCTTTTTTAGCTATGAATGCAGCTGATTCTATTTTGATGGAAAGGGGCGTTTTAGGCGAGCATATAGTTGGACCTTTTGTCATTAGTCAGGCATTAATTCCATGGTTTAGTGGTTTTTCAGATGGAACATTACATTTTATTGAGCAATTTGGATGGTGGTTTCATATTGTTGGCGTATTTGCATTTCTTAACTACATCCCTTATTCTAAGCACTTTCACGTGTTTTTGGCATTTCCAAATACATGGTATTCTAAATTAGAGGCAAAAGCAAAAATGTCAAATATGCCAGAAGTTACAAAAGAAGTGCAAATTATGCTTGGTACTTTGGAAGATGATGGCAGCGGAATGGAAGATGACATGCCTTCTTTTGGCGCAAAAGACATCAAAGATTTAAGCTGGAAAAATATAATGGACTCATATACTTGTACAGAATGTGGTAGATGTACAGCAGTTTGTCCAGCTAATATTACTGGTAAATCTTTGTCACCTAGAGGAATAGTAATGGCAGTTCGTGATAGAACAGCAGAGCTTGGTAAAGGAATTGCTAAAAGTGGTAAGGACTTTAACGATGGGAAATCATTGCTAGGTGATTATATAAAACCCGAAGAAATTTGGGCTTGTACTACTTGTAACGCTTGTGTAGAAGAGTGTCCAGTTAATATAAATCAGGTTGATATTATTTTATCGCTACGTAGATTTATGGTGATGGAAGAATCTGCTGGGCCTGCACCTATTAATAATATGCTTACAAATATTGAGAATAATGGTGCTCCTTGGCAATATTCAATGGCAGATAGAGGAAATTGGGCTGATGATGTTTATATGAATAAGAAGTAAAAAGTTTAAAAAAAGATTTATCATGTCACAAGAAAATATAGAAAAAATTAAAGTGAATATTCCCTTAGTTGCTGATTTAGTGGCTAAAGGAAAGAAACCAGAATATTTGTTTTGGGTTGGTTCTGCGGGAAGTTATGATGATAGAGCAAAAAAAATATCCAAAGCTTTTGCTAAAATATTGGCTTATGCAAATGTTGATTTTGCCATTTTAGGAAGTGAAGAAACTGATAGTGGTGAGCCTGCAAAGCGTGCTGGAAGTGAGTTTATATTTCAAATGCAGGCCTTGCAAAATATAGAAATGTTTAATTCTTATGGTATTACAAAGATTGTTACTTGTGATCCACATGATTTTAGCGTATTTAAAAATGAGTATGCCGATTTAGGTGGAAAATACGAAGTTTGGCATCATACGCAGTTCTTAGAGAAACTAATTCAAGAGAATACAATAAAAATTGACGATAAAGTATTTAGTGATAAAAAAATAACATTTCACGACCCGTGTTATTTAGGAAGGGGTAATGATGAATATGATGCTCCACGTTTTATTATCGGACAGTTAAATTCAGACTTTAAAGAGCTTAACAGGAATAAGGAACGTTCTTTTTGCTGTGGAGCAGGAGGTGCCCAAATGTTTAAAGAGGCGGAATCAGGTGACAGAGAGGTTTTTGTTGAAAGAACTGATGAAATTTTGGAGATGATGCCTGACGTAGTTTGTACTGCATGTCCTTTCTGCATGGTAATGTTAACAGATGGCGTTAAGTATAAGGACATGAAAGACAAGATTCAAATTCTTGATATCGCAGAAATCGTAGCAAATTCATTAGGATTGTAAAAAATATCAACTTTTTTTGCTGAGAACCCCTAGTTTTATTTGAAAACTAGGGGTTTTTAT
>DAOVUO010000417.1 GCA_030632545.1 Bacteroidales bacterium | reverse complement strand
TAAAGCACAGAATACCAAAATCTTAGTCATTATAAATTATCATAGAATTGCAAAACACACTAGACAGATTAATGCTTTATAAATAAACTAGTTGCAAATCGCTATACTAGCCATCTTTGAAGAATTGTACTAGTATTCCCAATTTTTTTTTGGATAATTACTAAAAACGAATCGGTATAAAATTTAGCTAGCTAAAACTAGAATTATAAATTAAAAAACTATTTAGTATAACAAGCAAAATTATGTAATATTTAAAATTTGCTGCAATATAAAAAAAACCCTGTACAAAGTACAAGGTTTTCTAATACCATTCTGGTATAATATTTTGAAAGCGGGAATTTAAAGTATAGAGCCTAAGTAAAATAAATTGCCTAATAAGCCCACTATTTTAAAGCCTCAGCACCACCAACTACTTCAAGTATTTCGGTTGTAATAGAAGCTTGACGCGCTTTATTATACGTTAATTTAAGTTCTTTTTGTAATTCAGTGGCATTATCGGTTGCTTTGTGCATTGCAATCATTCTAGCTCCATGTTCTGATGCATGCGAATCTAAAACTGCCTTATAAAACTGAGTTTTTAACGACTTAGGGATTAATTCACTTACAATAAGCTCTTTATTTGGCTCAAAAATATAATCTGACTGAATTCCCGAACCATCATCTGATTTTAGCTCAACAGGCAAAAACTGCTCAACCGTTAATATCTGAACAGAAGCAGATTTAAACTGATTATAAATCAAAAAGATATTATCATATTCACCAGTAACAAACTTATTCATAAAGCCTTTAGCGACAGAACTTACATTCTGAAAACTTAAATCATCGTACAAATGATTAAAATCACCTGTTAAATTATAATGCTTATGCTTTAGCAAATCGGCAGCCTTTTTTCCAACAGAATAAAAATGTACATCACCCTTAGCTAATTGACTAGGAAATTTATTTTCGGCCATTTCAACCGCTTTTTTACCCACATTGGCATTAAAAGCTCCACATAAACCTCTATTTGAAGAAATTAATATTATTGCTATTTTCTGTGGATTATTTTGCTTTGCATACGGATTATCCTCAGCAGAATCTAAACTAGCACTCAAATTAGACAATATTTCGTGCATTTTTTGAGCATAAGGTCTCAATTGCACAATTGCATCCTGAGCCTTTTTAAGCTTAGCCGCCGAAACCATCTTCATTGCAGAAGTAATCTGTATTGTAGAGCCAACAGAGCTAATTCTAATTCGTATTTCTTTTAAATTTGCCATGCTTAAATTTTAGCTATTTCAATTTTATACTAGGCTAATAAACTTGCTACTAAATCAACATACGCTTGCTTTGCTTCATCGGCAGATTTACCACTAATTTCGGCCCAAGCATCATATTTTGCCATTCCTTTAAAATCAAATCCTCCCGGACGATCACCACTAATATCACCTTCGGCTGCTTGTTTAAAAAATGCATACAGCTTAAGTAAAACATCGTTTGATGGTTTTGATGCTAATGATTTAACATCAACTTGAGCTTTTTGAAATTGTTCATCTAATGTCATTATTTATACTTTATAATGTTCAGTTAATTTTTTAGCAACCTCTTCTAAAATTTTTGTTTCAGCATCAGTATACTTACCTTTTGCTAAATTATCTAAAATATCTTTATGCTTCATTTCCAAATAATCAACAAACTCGTTCTCAAATTCCGCCACTCTATCAATTGGAACATTACGAAGTAAGTTTTTTGTTCCACAATAAATAATAGCTACTTGATTCTCCACTGATTTTGGCGAATACTGACCTTGCTTAAGAATTTCAACATTTCTAGCCCCTTTTCCTAAAGTTGCTTTAGTTGAAGCATCTAAATCAGAACCAAATTTCGCAAATGCCTCTAATTCTCTGTATTGAGCCTGATCTAATTTTAATGTACCAGCCACTTTTTTCATTGATTTAATCTGTGCATTTCCACCCACACGAGATACCGAAATACCAACGTTAATTGCAGGTCGAACTCCAGCATTAAATAAAGCTGATTCAAGGAAAATCTGACCGTCAGTAATCGAAATTACATTTGTAGGAATATATGCCGAAACATCACCATCCTGTGTTTCAATTATTGGAAGTGCAGTTAATGAACCACCACCTTTTACTAAATGTTTGATTGAATCAGGGACGTCATTCATTTGATGCGCAATTACATCAGAAGAAATAACTTTAGCAGCACGCTCTAACAAACGAGAGTGGAGATAAAAAACATCACCAGGATATGCCTCACGCCCCGGAGGACGTCGAAGTAAAAGAGAAACCTCTCTGTACGAAACGGCTTGTTTTGATAAATCATCATAAACGATTAATGCAGCACGACCAGTATCACGGAAAAATTCACCTATTGCAGCACCTGCGAATGGGGCATAAAACTGTAAGGCAGCAGGCTCTGCAGCCGTAGACGAAACAATTACTGTATAAGCCATTGCGCCATGTTTTTCAAGTGTTTTTGCAATATTGGCAACAGTAGACCCTTTTTGACCTATTGCAACATAAATACAAAAAACAGTCTCGCCTTTATCATAAAATTCCTTTTGATTAATGATAGTATCAATTGCGATAGCCGTTTTTCCAGTTTGGCGGTCACCAATAATTAACTCACGCTGACCACGCCCAATAGGAATCATTGCATCAATAGCTTTTACACCTGTTTGCAATGGCTCTGCAACTGGCTCACGAAAAAGAACACCAGGAGCTTTACGCTCGAAAGGCATTTCATAAAGTTCACCCGTAACAGGACCTTTTCCATCAATAGGCTCACCAATTGTATTGATAACTCGGCCTAAAAGACCTTCGCCAACATTAATTGAAGCAATATGGTTTAAGCGTTTAACGCTATCACCTTCGCGCAATCCTTCGGATGGGCCTAATAATACAGCACCAACATTATCTTCTTCAAGATTCAAAACAATGCCTTTAACACCATTCTGAAATTCAATCATTTCGTTTGCTTGAACATTAGAAAGACCATAAATTCTAGCAATACCGTCACCAACCTGAAGTATAGTACCTACTTCTTGAATTTCAGCCGTTGACTTAATCCCTTCAAGTTGTTGCTTTAATATTGCAGAAACTTCAGCGGGTTTAATTCCTGACATATCTATTAATTTAAATTTTCTTAATTAAGCGTTTAATAAACTATTTTCAATCTCGCGAAGCTTTGAAGCAACGCTTAAATCGTATTGCTGATCATCAACACGTATTACAAGTCCACCAATTATATCCTCGTTTACTTTTGTTGTTAATTCAATATCTACCTTAAAAATAGAGCGAATAATTG
>DAOVUO010000202.1 GCA_030632545.1 Bacteroidales bacterium | reverse complement strand
GGAACATCTCTATAGCCGAGTAAATCGTGCTCTTTACGTGTTTGTCCCGAAACATATTGCGCAGCCAAATTGACTAAGCGATAATTAGCATGACTCATTCGACGAGAAATCACCTTTGATACACGAGAAATTATTTTCAATGGAATTTCACCATGTTCTGCTTTTAAAGCCAAAATATCCTTACTGTAAGCCTCAAAAAGAATAACCTTCTCCTTTGCTCTTGCACTGGTGGAATGAGGAGAGTTTTCGAATAATGAACCTTCGCCAAGGAAATCTCCTGCTGAAAAAAACGAAAGACGCTTTTCCTCACCAAAAGGGGTTGTTTTAAAAAGCTCAATATTTCCCTTTTTCAGAACAAAAATTCTTTTTCTAGGATTGTTTTCACTAAACAATAACTCGCCATCCTTATATTCTTTTTCTCGAAAAACATCAGAAAGTACACGTATCTCTGCATCACTTAAATCCTCAAAAAGCTCAACTTTTTGAATAAACTGATAAAAATTTAATGTTGCCATATCTCAAAATTTAATTATACCTCAGCACTAGAGGCATTTAGTTTTCTATCTATTTTTTTTATTAATCCTTGCAAAACTTTTCCTGGGCCAATTTCGATAAATTCATCGGCACCATCAGCAATCAACTGTTTAGCAATTTGCACCCATTTTACTGGAGAAGTAAGCTGAAGAACAAGATTTTTTTTAATTGTATCAGAATCGCTAACAGGTTCAGCATTTACATTTTGATAAACTGGACAAATTGGTTTATTAAACTGAGTACTATTAATTGCAGCTTCTAACTCTTTACGAGCTGGCTCCATAAACGGAGAGTGAAAAGCTCCACTTACTTGTAGTTTAATAGCACGTTTAGCTCCCTTTTCTTTTAATATTTTTATTGCCTCATCTATACCTGCAATGCTACCCGAAATAACAATCTGACCATCACTATTATAGTTTGCTGCTACAACAATTTCGTTGATTTCGTCGCAAACATTTTCAACAATTTTATTCTCTAATCCTATAATAGCAGCCATAGTAGAATCTTCAATTTCGCATGCTTTTTGCATAGCCAAAGCTCGCTGTGCCACTAAACGCAAGCCATCCTCAAAAGAAAGTGTTTGATTTGCAACCAAAGCCGAAAACTCTCCAAGTGAGTGCCCTGCAACCATATTTGGCTGAAAATTTTCGCCTAAAACCTTAGCCAAAATTACAGAATGTAAAAAAATTGCTGGTTGTGTTACTTTTGTTTGCTTAAGCTCCTCATCAGTACCATTAAACATTATATCAGTAATACGAAACCCTAAAATTCCATTGGCTTTTTCAAATAAATCTTTAGCTTCAGGATATTTCTCATATAAATCTGCACCCATACCAACAAACTGAGCTCCCTGACCAGGGAAAATATATGCTTTCATGTGATTATTTTTATTCTAGTTCAAAATTACAATTTATTTTATTTTCAAAGATACAATCGTTTTTTGAAACTATACACATCTTTATAGCTAAGCTACTAACAAAATATATGCCTACATAGCAAAATATAATATTGCTTAACCTTAATATATTAATGTAAGGAGCTATAATAACAGAATGATACAAAATATAACAATTGTTTTCTATAATTTTAACTCAAAGTGTTCTGAATTATTTTTATATTTGCTTTAGAACTAGCAATTAAATTATGACTATAAAAATTAAAACTAATGCAATTGAGTTAAATTCCTCTCGTGTTCTATTTACTCTATTGGTAATTACAGGTTTTATAGCATTTCTAGTAAGTTTTTACTTTCCAGAAAATTTTCGCAGTAAAAACCCTAATTTTATGTATGTATGGATTTACAGTGCTCTCGTACTATTAATATTAGGTGGTTTTATAGAAATTTATCAGAGAAGAAACTCTATTATATTTATGTTTTCTGATCAAACAATATATTTCAAAGAATTATACAGCGGAAAAAGAAACAAATTTTCGATTCATGCAAATTTAATAAAAGAATTCCACTTATACCAACGCTATGAGTCTAATACTAACCAAAATAAGTATAAATATGAATTGCATATTGTAGATTTAAAAAACAATAATTTTGTATTAGCCGAATTACACGAAATAAAAAAGCTTCAAGATTTAGTTGAAAAACTTAGTACTAATTTTGATAAAGATATCCATATTTTTAGTCAAAAAGAAGATATTCAGACAAATAACAACATAAGAATTAAATTTAATAAGGAGTATCATAGTGAATTTTGGTTAAATAGAATTTCGGAATTTGAATCAAATCTATTAATCAAAGAAAATAAAAAGAATTTTATTTGTAAAAAAGAGGAGCAGTATGAACAAATTAGCTGGTCGTACAAGCAACAAGCAGTTTTAGCTTTAATTAGCAGTTTGCTAGGAATTGGCCTAGTTCTTATTTTTTCAATGATAATAATTCCCTTAAAAGGCTATAATATAGCAATTACAATAGGATTAATAACGTCTTTCTTATTTTTATTAATTTCTCTATTAATGCTTATTTATACGAGCTTTGCTAAGTCGTATTTATATATTTATCCAAGTGAAATTAAATTTGAGATAAACTTTTTTAGATCAGTCGTTTTTAGCCAAAAAGTATCAAGAGAAAATGTATTACACATTGCAGGCTCGTTTGATTCAGTTAAAAGAAACGAACTAATTTTATTATCGGAAAAAGGATTTGAACTTTTATACAAACGAAACAAAAATACAACTGAGAAAATAAATGGCAAACTACTAGAAAAAAACATATTAATAATTGACACACGCCCATTGCTATCGGCAAATAGATATTTTCTTTATGGTAAATTACATAAAATTTTAAAATAAATATATGTACACAAATAATATAGTACTAAGAGCAAATAATCTATCTAAAACATTTGCTACTAATGATATAAAGATTAAAGCACTCAATAATATTACTATAAATATAAATAAAGGCGAATTTATTGCAATCATGGGGCCTTCTGGATGTGGGAAATCTACTTTGCTCAATATTTTAGGCTTACTCGACGATCTTAGTTCTGGCGAAGTATACATAATGGGCAAACAATGTAATTTACTTAACGATAAACAAAAAACATTATTACGAAAATCAAATATTGGCTTTGTTTTTCAAAATTTTAATTTAATAGAGGAACTTACTGTGTATGAAAACATTGAGCTTCCTCTTATTTATTTAAAACTTCCAGTTCAACATCGTCAAATTAGGGTTCAAAATATTTTAGAAAAACTAAAAATTGCACATAAGCAAAATCAATACCCCACTCAGCTATCAGGAGGAATGCAACAAAAAGTTGCGATTGGGCGAGCAATTGTTACAAATCCAAAAATAATTCTTGCTGATGAACCTACTGGAAATCTCGACTCTGAAAGTGGCAATCAAGTTATGCGTATCTTAAGCGAACTAAATTCAACAGGAACAACAGTGCTTATTGCAACTCACTCTCTAAAAGATGCAGAATATAGTAATCGTATTATAAATATGCTCGATGGTAGAATAACTTCACAAAATTACGGTAAAGAATATTATAAAGGTTATGTTGGAGAAAAAAATTCAGAAAGCTAAGGAATTAGTAAAAGAAGCAAATGCACTTATAATATGTGCAGGTGCCGGTATGGGCGTTGATTCTGGTTTGCCAGATTTTAGAGGAAATGAGGGCTTTTGGAAGGCCTATCCTCCTATGAAAAATTTAGGAATTTCATTTTCCCAAATGGCAAATCCTGATTGGTTCGAGCGAAAACCTGATTTGGCTTGGGGTTTCTACGGACATCGTTTAAATTTATATAGAGAAACAAAACCACATAGCGGATTTACAAGTCTGCTCGATTATGCAAAAAAACTAGCTAATAACTATTTTGTTTTTACATCTAATGTTGATGGACAATTCCAAAATGCTGGTTTTGATAAGGAAAAAATATACGAAATTCACGGCTCAATTCATAATCTTCAATGTACAACGCCATGTAATAATGATATTTGGCCAGTTGGAAAGGCATTAATTGAAGTAGATAAAACCAGTTTTTTAGCAAAAGGGGAAATTCCAATGTGTGAAAAATGCGGACTACTAGCACGACCAAATATTTTAATGTTTGGAGATTGGGGCTGGATTGATAATATATCCAATCAGCAATCCCGTAGACTAAATAATTGGCTAAATCAACAAGATAATTCTAAATTAAAACTATTAATAATTGAAATTGGAGCAGGAAAAGCAGTCCCGAGTGTAAGAATGTTCTCTGAGCGAATTGTTAGAAACCATAATGCTTCACTTATTCGTCTAAATCCTAGAGATTTTGATGTTCCAACTGGTGAAATTGGAATAAGTATAGGAGCATTAGAAGGCATTAATCTTATTTTTGATTAACCAGCTATTTATTTTCGTAACATGCGACTCGTTCGGCATTAGTAATTTATTCGAGTACTTTAGTTAATCAACAAAAAAAAACCTTTTAGTTCTTACTAAAAGGTTTTTTTGATATACTATATAATAGCTATGCTTTAACAGCTTTCTTTTTTCCTCTTGTTTTTTCAACTACTTTTTTCTCTTTTACTGAATCAAATACAATTGGAGTGGCAATAAATAACGAAGAATATGTACCAACAACAACACCTGTTAATAGTGCAAATACAAATCCACGAATTACTTCACCACCAAAAATAAAGACAACAAGTAAAACAACAAATGTGGTTAAAGACGTATTAAAAGTACGACTTAAAGTACTGTTTAATGCCATATTCCAAAGACTATCTTTTTCGCGTTTTGGATGCAATACTGTATACTCCCTAATCCTATCAAATACCACCACCGTATCGTTAACAGAGTAACCCACAACTGTAAGAATAGCAGCAATAAATGCTTGGTCAATTTCTAATGAGAATGGTAATACACCATAAAGTATTGAAAACAGACCTAAAATAATTAAAACATCGTGAGACAGAGCTGCAATAGCACCTAATCCAAATTGCCAGTTCTTGAAACGAATAAGTATATAAATAAACATAAACAATAATGCTATAATTATAGCCTCAATCGCTTGTACTTTTATATCATCAGCAATGGTTGGTCCTACTTTTTGAGAACTCATTCTGTAATCCGACAAGAAAGCCTCTTTAGACACATCCTGACCAATTATTGGAATTAATCCTTCATAAAGAGCAGTTTCAACTTGCTCGTCAATATCTTCACCCTCTGCGTCAATCAAGTAATCAGTAGTTATTTTAACCTGATTATTTTCACCGTAAGTTTTAACTTCTGGTGCGCCACCAAACGATTTACTTAAAGCATTTGCCACATTAGAGGAAACAACATCGTCCTGAAAACGAACAACATAAGTGTGTCCCCCTTTAAAGTCTACACCAAGATTTAATCCTTTAACTGCAAGAGAAACAATACCAAGTGTTATAATCACACCTGAAATCACATAAAAAATCTTTCTTTTTGCTAAAAAATCAAAGTTTATGTTTTTAAATGCACCTTCGGTAAGTTTAGTAGCTAACGAAATATCTTGTTTTTTATCTAACCACGCAACAAAAATTAATCGTGTAATAAAAATAGCAGTAAATAACGAACTAAAAATACCAATTACCAATGTAGTTGCAAAGCCTTTAATTGGGCCAGTACCAAAAACATATAAAATAATACCCGTCAT